>JAQYRL010000035.1 GCA_028725765.1 Clostridiales bacterium | reverse complement strand
AATTATTTGAACTGCTGAAAAAGACAATAAGTAAAATGCCAAATGGGTGGGGCGAGACCGTGCAAGTTAACCTCACAAATGGTTGGACTGCTCCATGTGATGGACTGCTGACTTTTGAAGCACAGGGCGTGGGAGACCTTGCTTATGTATCTAACGGGAAAAATCGCAGATATATAGCAGTCTATGCGTTTGCTGGTGGATTCGGAACATCTTCTAATATAGCTAGAAAGGGTGAGACTTATAAAATATCGCATAAGGGTGCAAATATCACAGAAATATACACTTACTTCACCCCTTTTTCCTATAGGGGGGGGTACCTCCCTAGGTTAATGAAACGCTTGCAATCACTCTTTCTTAAGGGGGTGACGGCATGAGATTATATGAGATTTTAGATAAAATAATAAGCAAACTAGGAATTGATTGGGTTGTTGAAAGAAGCAACATAAACGGCTGGGCAGTGAAAAAGTGGCATAGCGGCGAGATGGGGCAGGTACTATATCGAAGGGCAGACAACGCTGGTTGGAATGACATCCCATACATTACGGGATTGGTGGTTTCAACTAAATCATACCCTTTTCCACAATCTTTCATAGGTGCCCCTGGGGTCGTAGCCTCAGTAACTGGAGGTACTGGAATAGGTATTGGCGTGACCACTCACCCTTCCAAAGAAAAGGTGACTCTCCATGTAACCGGCTCACAAAGTTGTACTCAGGCAGGAGCTAATGACATAACAATAATTGCATACGGGAGATGGAAATAAGGGAGATAAACATGTGGACTGGACAAATATAGTAGTAGCAGGCTTGGCATTTCTTGGCTCGGTATACGGAAGTTATAAAAGTAAAGATAAAATCATAGCACTTTTGGACTACCGCTTGAAAGAACTTGAAAAAAAGCAGGACAAGCATAACAGCATAATAAGTAGAGTTTATGAGCTGGAGAAAAGACACGAGGCTTGCAGGGAAGTAACAAATGAGAAAATCAAGGTAGTAAATCACAGATTAAATGATTTGGAAAGTGAGGTAAAAGATGAAGATTAACTGGAAGATAAGATTTAAAAACAGAGTATGGCTTTTAACTTTTATCGGTGCAATTGTCGCATTTGTATATCAGATATGTTCAATATTTGGCATAGTGCCTATAGTAGCAGAAGACCAAGTTATGGACTTTGTAAAAATTCTTCTAACGCTCTTAGTAGGGCTTGGCGTTATCGTAGACCCGACAACCTCAGGCACTGCTGATAGTGAAAGGGCACTAACTTATGGAACTGATAAAGACGTGAGAAAGGACGAAAAATAATGGCATATGAATATATTACAAGATATGATAGCCCTAATTTTACACGTGGAAGAGAGGGCAATAAACCGCAGTATATCGTAATCCACCACTGGGGGCAAGATGGTGCAAGCTTTTGGGGTGTTGTGAATTGGCTATGCAGACAAGGCGGAAATTCATCTGCACATTATGTTGTGGAGGCTGGCAAAGTAGCATGTATAGTTGACCCTGATGATACAGCATGGCACGCAGGAAACTGGTGGTACAATCTAAGGTCAATCGGCATAGAGTGTCGCCCTGAAATGAGCGACGGTGACCTTGCAACAGTTGCTGAACTTATAAAAGAAATATGGAAGGCTTACGGTAAACTACCTATCATAGGACACAAAGACATCGTATCAACTGCTTGTCCAGGAAGATACTATGCGAAATTATCAACTCTTAAAAGCATGGCTGAGAGTGGAAATGTATCAGCACCAAAACCACAACCAAAGCCTAAGCCTCAAGGCAAGAAGAGTATAGACACGCTAGTTAAAGAAGTGCTACAAGGAATGTGGGGCAATGGTCAGGCAAGATTTGATGCCTTAAGACGTGCAGGATATGACCCTCAGGCAGTGCAAAATGGCGTTAACGCTCGCATACTTGGCACTACCGCACCACCAGCAAGGAAAGCCACAAAGTCAACCACAGACATCGCACAGGAAGTTTTAGCAGGCAACTGGGGCGTAGGTTCTGACAGAGTGGCAAGACTCACAAATGCTGGATATAACTATAACGCCGTACAAGCAGAGGTTAATCGTCTATGTGGTTTAAAAGCACCTACAGGAAAAACAATTGACCAAGTAGCACGAGAGGTTATCCGTGGAGATTGGGGCAATGGCTCTGACAGACGAAACAGGCTAACCAGGGCCGGCTATAATTACCAAGCTGTGCAAGCAAGAGTGGAACAACTTTTTTATAGTTAATATACGAAATATACAGAAAATTTAAAGTATATTTTATCCTACAGGGTCACACAGTGGGTCACACACCTAAGGGGTGTTTTAGGCACTTTTCGGCTGTTTTCTCTACCATGTTTTAGGTATATTTCAAGCATTAAAAAACCCTTGAGACATTGGAAAAACCAATGTTTTCAAGGGCTTTCTTTGATGGTACACCCACGGGGGTTCGAACCCCGGACACCCTGATTAAGAGTCAGGTGCTCTGCCAGCTGAGCTATGGGTGTATATTCTGATAGAACTAGCAGTGGCATGATGAAAAACTATCAACATCACAGTGCTACAAGCGATAGTTTAACACCACAAAAGTTAATTGTCAATAAAAAATCACGAATTTTCGGGAATCAGTGCATAATTTTTTAAATCTATGCTAAAATAGAATCCGTAGGAGGACTTGCTATATGAATTACGACATTGCAATAATCGGAGCCGGTGTTACCGGAGCAGCAATTGCAAGAGAATTATCGAAATATAATCTGAAAGTTTGCGTTATTGAGGCGCATTCTGACGTTTGTGAGGGTACAAGCAAGGCAAACAGTGGCATTACACATGCCGGTTTTGACGCGCATCCGGGATCTTTAAAGGCTAAGCTGAATGCTGCAGGAGCCAAGAAAATGGAAGCATTGTCTAAACAGCTGGATTTCCCATACAAGCGTAACGGAGCTATGGTAATAGCGTTTAGGGATGAGGAAATTCCTGAACTTAAGAGGCTAGCCAAGCAATCCATTGAGAATACAGTAGGCGAACTTCAAATCATAGATGGAGATGAGGCAAGGAAACTCGAACCTGCTCTTTCCTCGGATGTTAGAGCGGCTTTGCTGATAAACCAGTCAGGAATAGTCTGCCCCTTCAATTTAACCATTGCTCTTGCCGAAAACGCAGCAACTAATGGAGTCGAATTTAGGCTAAATACCAAAGTTGTTGATATTATACAGACAACAAAACAGTCGCATGAGAATGAATGTGAACAGGGATTTGAACTGAAACTTGAATACAAACCACCACTACATATGAGGAATGAGGCGCAGATGAAATTGCCGCTAGATTCTGACGAGCTTATTGAAAAACAAAGCATTTCTGCAAAGATGGTGATAAATGCAGCCGGAGTTTATGGTGATGCAATCCATAACATGGTAATAGATAGCTCCGATGTAGATCCAGTCAAAGTGCAACAAAGAGAAAATATTATACCTAGACGTGGAGAATACTGTCTTTATGACAAAGAATATGGCAACTTTGTGCAGAGAACTATATTCCAGGTGCCTACAAAGCTTGGCAAAGGTGTCCTTGTTACACCCACAGTTCATGGGAATTTGATGATTGGACCTAACGCAGTCGATCTTGAAGATAAGGAAGACAATACAACAAGTCAGATGGGCAGTGAAGAAGTCTTAGAAAAGGCTAAGAAGAGTCTTAACGTTATACCGCCATCATCTAAAATTATAACTTCATTTGCAGGTATTAGAGCACATAGACCTGAGGATGATTTTCTCATAGAAGAACTCAAAAATGTGGCAGGCTTTATAGAAGTTATAGGCATTGAATCTCCTGGACTTTCGTGTGCACCTGCTATAGGCGAATATGTTGTAGAAATAGTTAAGGAAAGTGCAAGTAGAATCGGCTGTTTTGAACTTGTTGAAAAATCCGATTGGAAGGCTGAAAGAAAGGCATATAGAACTCTGTCGGATCTGTCTATGGAAGAAAGAAGCGAGATGATTAAATCCAATCCATCATATGGCGTGATGGTCTGCCGATGTGAAGAAGTTTCAGAAGGTGAACTTGAAGATGCAATCAATAGACCCCTTGGTGCTACAACACTTGACGGTTTAAAGCGAAGGGTTAGACCGGGATCAGGAAGATGCCAAGCCGGATTTTGTACGCCAAAAATGATAGAAATTTTAGCAAAAAATCTAGGCTGCACGGTCGATCGAATAACCAAGTCAGGTGGGGAGTCGTATATTTTGTCGAATGTTGAAAGTGACAAAATATGATAACAGCAAGGAGACGTTGAATGAGAAAAATAAATGTTGATATAGTGATAATAGGGGGAGGACCAGCGGGCCTTGCAGCGGCTATGTCTGCGTATGAGCAGGGAATCTCATCAGAAAACATTTTAATTCTTGAGAGAGATATTGAACTGGGTGGGATTTTGAACCAGTGCATACATAATGGCTTCGGACTCCACGTGTTTAAAGAGGAATTGACAGGCCCGGAATATGCGTGCAGATTCATAGATATGGTAAGGGATGCTAAAATCCCATATTTGCTTGAAACGATGGTTATGGAAATAAAATCCGAATCAGACAGTTCGCATATTGTGTATGCGGCATCGTCATCTGAGGGCATGATAGAAGTTAATGCAAAAAGCATAGTGCTTGCAATGGGCTGTAGAGAAAGGCCACGTGGCGCATTGAGAATTCCAGGAAGCAGACCGGCAGGAATATACACGGCAGGTACCGCGCAGAGGCTTGTAAACATCGAAGGAAGGATGCCTGGGAAAAATTTCGTTATTTTGGGCTCCGGAGATATTGGTCTAATAATGGCTCGTAGACTGACTTTTGAGGGGGCTAAGGTACACTGCATTGCAGAAATTCAGCCAAAATCCGGAGGGCTTCAAAGAAATATTGCACAGTGCGTTGAAGACTTTGATATACCGCTACTTCTTTCTCATACAGTAGTTAAAGTTCATGGGAAGGAACGTCTTGAAGGCGTGACCATTGCAGAAGTTGGCAAGGATTTGAAACCTATTGAGGGTACAACAAAATA
>JAQYRL010000034.1 GCA_028725765.1 Clostridiales bacterium | reverse complement strand
AGGACTGCACCTCATCAGCAAAGAAATCCTCGCAAAGCGAGGACTCATAAGCTGTTTAGATTACTATTTAGGTTGAACCGCCGTATGCCGAACGGCACGTACGGTGGTGTGAGAGGGGCTACAAGTTAGCCCCTACTCGATCAATTCGTATAAGATTTTTAAATAAGGCTCATTAAAAAGCTTTTATTTCTTCTTAATGAACTTGAGTATTGCAAGCAGGATTACTGATCCAAGCACTGCTACAAAAATTGAGGCAATGTTGATGCCAGTCATATCTCCGTTTCCTCCGAGGGCATTCATAACAAATCCACCTATGAAGGCACCGATGATACCAACAATAATGTTGGCAAAAAGTCCCATCTGCTCATTCTTACCCATTATCATACTTGCTATCCAGCCTGCAAGACCGCCTACTATTAACCATGCAATAATTCCCATAACAATCTCCTTTTCTATAATTTAATCACCTAATTATAAACCGTCTATAAATAATATAAACGTTGTGAATCATATATTATTTATATCACAATTGAATGGTCTTCAAACAGTTACGTTGAAGAAAAGTTAGTATGAAATTAATATATCCATAATGTAGAGAACCGAATTTGAGATATTCAAAAGTATCTTGCAAATAGTTAAAGGACGAGAATGCTGAATTATCTAAACTAGCTGAAGAAGCGCATAACTCCTTTTACGATTCCAAGAATCTTAACATCTTTCACGATGATGGGCGACATGCTATCGTTTTCAGGCTGAAGCCTAAAGTGACCATCTTCACGATAGAAGGTTTTAACGGTAGCTTCACTCTCAAATCCGTCGATCATTGCAACAACAATTTCGCCGTTATAAGCAGTATCAGCCTTCTTGACTAGAATAAGGTCACCGTCCATAATTCCAACATTTATCATTGATTCACCGCGTACCTTTAGCATAAAGTTTTCACCATGAACAAACCGCGATGGGATAGGAATGCTGTCTTCGAAATTTTCTACCGCCAAAATAGGAGTACCAGCTGCAATATGTCCAACGACAGGAACATCGACAATGTCCTCACGAGTGTCGTCACGAAAATTCTCATTAAAACTTGTATCTGATGAATCCAACGTATCACTTGAAGTGCCTGATGAATTTCTAGAATTTTCTGAGTCAGTTAAATCAGGCTGATGTTCTCCGACTAAAGTCAAAGCTCTAGGCTTGGACGGATCCTTCTTCAAAATACCCTTTTCAATCAAGTTAGCAATATCCTTGTGTATAGTGGACGTCGATTTAACTCCCAAAGCTTCACAAATTTCGCGCACAGTTGGAGGATACCCCTTTTTCTTGATTTCTTCTTTAATATATTCTAAAACTCGTTTTTCTCTTATTTCACTTTTGGTTATCTTTTTCATATAAACCTCCGGTAAGAACCTATACCTATCACAAAAATTATAACATATGTTCACTATTTTGTAAACGTCTGTTCGCAAATTGAAAAGAGTATTTTGTTTTGCTATAATTTATTCAACAAACATTAATTATAAGGATAGTCTATATGCACAAAAAAATTGTTTACCTACTCATAATTCTCATAAGCGTCGCGTTGTTTTTTGCGGTGTATTTTGATTTTGAACTATACAAAACACCCATTGCTAAGGTGATAAATGTAAGCGAACAAAACATTTCTACAGGTGATGGCAAATACGTTGAACAGAATCTGACTCTAAAGGTGGTAAATACCACTAAGAATATGGGAGAAAAGGGCAGCATAATAAAAGTAAAAAATCGCTATGAAATTGAAAAAACATATGGCGAGGAATATAAAAAAGGGAACTATTTATTTATAGATAAAACCAATCAAAATGGGAAAGATTTATATAGTATTTCGGGTCAAAAGCGAGACTATATAATTGCTTTTTTAATTATAGTTCTCGTGGATCTTTTGCTAATCATAGGGGGCAAACAAGGGCTTCTAACGGTTATGGGGATACTTGTCAATTCTATGCTTTTTATTGGTGGCATACACATTGCAGGAAGCGGCGAGAACTTTATCTGGTTTGTAATTTTACTCATGATTATTTTCACCTTTGGAATCATCTTTCTTGTCAATGGGAGAAGCCGTGAAAGCCTTGCAGCGTCGATTGCAACACTTCTGACAGCTTCGATAATCGGAGTGCTCTGTTTTGTTGTGATAGAATTCGCACCAAATATAAAATACGAATTTCTTGATTACATGCCAGAGCCATACACAGTAAGCATGGCAAACGGGTTGCTTTTAAGTGAGATGCTGGTTGGTGCATTGGGAGCGGTCATTGACATAGCCGTTACGATTATTGCCGCAACAAAGGAGATTGTCGAAAGGGAGCCAGCGATAAGCCAGGTGGGACTCTTGAGTTCAGTGAGAGCGATTTCTGATGACATAACGGGACTGATGATCAATGTAGTGTTTTTCACGAATGTTGCGGTGATTCTGCCCGTTGCGGTTTTGGGAATGAAAAATGATTTTTCACTGTGGAGTGTGGTCGGTAATCACGGGTTTTTCCTCCTCATAAGATTCCTTGTCGGGGGTATGGGAATTATTGCCGCGATTCCACTGTCTACCTACATAGGCAGTATTTTCTTTAAGGGAAAGAATAAAGGAGCGATAGGATGACATTAGCGATATTTGCTATAATTTTTATGTTTTCGGCTATCGCCATTGGTCGCGACGGTACGGCTAAGGCACTTATTGGAATTCTTGGGAATATCATAGTTATAACTGTTCTCATATTTTCAATTTGGATGGGTATAAATGAGTGGCTTGCGATAATTATATCCTGTGTTTTGATGACGGCGATTAGTCTGTTTTATCAGAGTGAAAACCAGCGAAAAAATCGCATTGCTGCGATTTCTGTGCTCTTGATGATGATTGTCCTTGCAGGGTTTTCATATATGATAATAAGTGCAGCGAATTTACAGGGGTTTCCGACAGGTCAGGTGTCTATTAGACCAGCGAATGGATATAAGGCTGAAGTCGGTGTGAACTTCTTTGCACTTCAGATGGGTGTCGTGCTCATAATGCTTGAAGGAGCTATGGTCGACACGGCTATATCTGTTGTCAGTTCGATGGAAGAAGTTACAAGACATGCGGAACTAAATGCAAGGGAACTCTTTGAATCTGGAATGGCAGTTGGACGCGGGATTTTAAGTTCAACCATCAATACTCTCTTCTTCATATTTTTAGGTCAAAACCTAGTGTTTTTTATATTTTTTAGGAATGAATTCACCTTAGAATCGATATTGAATTCAAAAATTTTAGCACAAGAACTCACATCGGTGCTTATTTCCGGCATAGGATGTGTATTAATAATACCAGTAGCGGCATTTTTCTCGGGTCGTTATATGAATACAAAATAATTTATATTTTTAAGTTAAAAAGTTGCAAATGCAACACATGTTTTGTTAAAGATTTAATATAATGATTATAATAAGAAAAGAGGAGGTATGTACATGCTTTTCAAAACTACAGATGCTCATGAGGAATTCAGAGCAAAGGTAAGAGCTTTTGCCGAAGATGAGGTAAAGCCTATCGCGTTTATGCTAGATCAGCAAAACGAATTCCCTCACGATGCAGTAAAGAAAATGGCCCAGCTTGGGTTTATGGGAATTCCGTATCCGAAAGAATACGGTGGTGCAGGAATGGATGCACTGAGTTACGCTATTGCAGTTGAAGAGCTTTCCAGAGTTGACGGTGGAACAGGTGTAATTTTATCTGCCCATGTTTCTCTTGGTTCATATCCTATATTTGCTTTTGGAACTGAAGAACAGAAGAAAAAATACCTGGTACCTCTAGCAAAGGGTCAGAAATTAGGTGCATTCGGACTAACTGAGCCAAATGCAGGTTCTGATGCAGGTGGAACTGAGACTACAGCCGTTAAAAAAGGCGATTACTATATTTTGAACGGTGGCAAGATATTCATTACAAACGCGCCAGTTGCTGATACATATGTTGTATTTGCTGTTACAACTCCAAACATCGGAACTAGAGGAATTTCAGCTTTCATCGTCGAAAAAGGATGGGAAGGATTCGAATTTGGAGACCACTACGATAAAATGGGTATAAGGTCTTCATCTACAGCAGAACTTATCTTCAATGATGTTAAGGTTCCTAAGGAAAACCTACTTGGAAAAGAAGGTCAGGGCTTCAAGATTGCGATGTCAACTCTTGATGGTGGCAGAATCGGAATCGCATCTCAGGCACTTGGAATTGCACAGGGTGCTTATGAGCACGCTATTGAGTATGGTCTTGAAAGAACACAGTTTGGTCTTCCTATAGCACACCAGCAGGCTAATTCATTCAAGATTGCAGACATGGCAATGAAGCTAAGAGCTGCTCGTCTTCTCATTTACTCAGCTGCTGACATGAAGGAAAATCACCTTGATTACGGTATGGAATCAGCAATGGCGAAGGCGTATGCTTCTGAGACAGCTCTTGAGGTATGTAACGATGCACTTCAATTATTCGGAGGAAATGGATATTTGAAGGGTATGGAAGTTGAAAGAGCATACAGAGATGCCAAGATAACTACAATCTATGAGGGAACAAACGAAATTCAGAGAGTAGTTATTGCTGCTCATATCTTGGGTAAGGCACCTAAGATGGCAACAGCTAAAAAGGATAAGGGTCCTATCACAGGTCAGAGAAAGAAGATGATCTTCGATAAGGGTTCTTCTAAGGAAAGAGTTGATCAACTTGTTGAAGCTCTTGTAGCTGACGGATATGACTTTACAGTTGGAATTGATCCATGGACGCCAATTGTTGAAGCAGACAGGGTAGTTTCCGCAGGTAAGGGAATTGGACCTAAGAAGAATATGGAACTTATTGAAGCTCTAGCAAAACAAGCAGGTGCCGCGGTTGGTTCATCAAGACCAGTTGCAGAGACGCTTAAGTATGTACCACTTGATAGATATGTGGGTATGTCTGGTCAGAAATTCAAAGGCAACCTGTACATTGCAGCAGGTATTTCCGGGGCTGGACAGCACCTCAAGGGAATCAAGGATGCTACTACAATTGTTGCGATAAATAAGAACAAAAATGCTCATATCTTCAAGAATGCAGACTACGGCATAGTTGGCGATGTAGAGGAAATTCTACCATTGCTCACTAAGGCTCTTGACAACGGCAAGGAGAAGAAACCTGCCCCTCCAATGGTTAAGATGAGAAAGGCAACAATCCTTGAAGATCCATCACCATTCACTACATATGTATGTAACGGATGTGGATATGAATATGACCCTGAGAGGGGTGATCCTGATGCAGATGTAAGTCCTGGAACTCCATTTGAGGCACTTCCTGAAGAATGGTTATGCCCAATGTGTGCAGAGGATAAGGACTCTTTTGTAAAGGTTAACACCGGATATGAAGAGAAGGAGGATCAATAATGCATAATGTTAGAAAAGTAGTTGACGATCTATATTGGGTAGGTGCAAGCGAAAAGAGGATTGCACTATTTGAGAACATCCATCCGCTTGAAAATGGAGTATCATATAACGCATATGTTTTGCTTGACGAGAAAACTGTTTTGTTCGATACAGCAGACTGGACAGTTGGAAGACAGTTCCTTGAGAATGTGGACTATGTTCTCAATGGAAGACCTCTTGATTACGTAGTTATTAACCACATGGAGCCTGACCACGCGGCTTCTATTGAAGAGATTATTTTGAGACACCCTGATGTTAAGGTAGTTTCAACGGAGAAGGCATTTATGATGATGCACCAGTTCAACTTCCCTGTAAATGATAATTTTGTACAGGTAAAAGCTGGCGATAGCATGAGCTTCGGTAAGCACAATGTTGTATTCGTAGACGCTCCTATGGTTCACTGGCCTGAAGCAATGGTTACTTTTGATACGACTAACGGTGTTTTGTTCTCTGCTGACGCATTCGGTTCATTCAAATCCCTTGACGGTGCAAGATTTGCTGACGAGGTTGACTTTAAGAATGACTGGCTTGATGAGGCAAGAAGATATTATACAAACATCGTAGGAAAGTACGGCCCACAGGTTATGGAGCTTCTTAAGAAGGCTGGAACAATTGATATTAAGGTTATCTGCCCACTTCACGGACCAATTTGGAGACAGGATCTTGGATGGATTATCGACAAGTATGTACATTGGGCAACATATCAGCCTGAGGAAAAGGGTGTGCTCGTTGTATACGCTTCAATGTATGGTAACACTGAAGCAGCTGCTCACATCTTGGCTGCAAAGCTTGTTGAAAAAGGCATGACCAACATCAAGATGTATGACGTTTCAAAGACTCACATGTCTTATCTAATTTCAGAAGTTTTCAAATACAGCCATCTTGCTCTACTTTCATGCACATATAACCTAGGCATCTTCCCTCCAATGGAAGACTTCTTGAGAGATATGCAGCGCTTGAATCTACAAAAGAGGGTTTGCGCAGTAGTTGAAAACGGTTCTTGGGCACCACAGGCTGGCTCAAAGATGATTGAAATGCTACAGGATATGAAGCAGATGACTGTTTTAAATGAGCAGGTTAGCGTTCTTTCTTCAGTAAACAAGATGACAGAATCTGAGCTTGATGATCTTGCTGAGAGCATTATCGAATCTATGGGGCAGGAATACAAATACTAGAATCTTAGAAGGCTAGTCGTTGCGTGATTATTTTAAGTAAATAGCCACAAATTCGTAGGATTGAGAGTGATTATTTGGAAGAAATAGTCACAACAAAGAAATAGCTACAACAAAATAGTAATCAAAAGCGTTCATCTGATGCCGCAAATGGTGTCAGATGGGCGCTTTTTGTGGTGCGCTCGGCGAGCGCACATTCTAACGGGTGAAAGTCCTGAATCCGCCCGGTAGTGGGAAGGATATAGCCGAAGGCAAGGGTGTCCATCGTGAGGTGGAATCTGAAGGAAGCTGGATGTGGGGAACCTACTA
>JAQYRL010000033.1 GCA_028725765.1 Clostridiales bacterium | reverse complement strand
ATTTAATTTGAACTAAATTTCACATTCATATCTTTTGAGGCTTCCTTTTGGAGGTCTTTTTAGGTTGCGTATTTTTACCTGAATCAACTATTCTAGTTTCTCATGAAATTTACCTTGACTTTTCATAGCTGGTCTCCTTATGTTTGCTTTCTATGCCCAATTGAGATTGCTGTAAATGAATCCTCAATGGTGGCAAAGCGTTTTGTTTTAATTTTTTATCATTCATTATCCGGAATGTGAATGATATGGACGAAATTGAAAATCGTTTTCAATTTGTAGAGCAATTTTACCACTAAAAATATGGGTATGTCAATTAAAACTTATTTACAAATTTTTTTGTGTAAATTTCTTTGAACTAGCTTACCGCTTCTTCCCTATTCTAAAAATCAAACAACCAAGATATAGTTGTGATTTATATGTGTAAGCAAATAGTGTATAATATAGAAAATTTACTATAGCGAAGGTAAAAGCAATGAAAAACAAAAGAGCGAGAATAGTTATAAACATATCCCTCATAGTTGCAATTATATTAGGCACATTTTTTATTAACATACCGTACATCTATGGACAAGATACGCCTGCAAATTCCGAGGAAACACGAGAAATAAGCATTGGGGAATCAGGCAGTGAGCCTAAAGAAGCGAACAAGGAAAATGCTCATCCAAAGCAAGACGAAACCCCTTACATCGAAGAATATGCCGTAGCAGGTGAGTACAATAGGGATAAGAGGGGAACTGAATATTTTGCAAATATCACAATCTCATTGATAGGTGAAAACCTTACAGATGACCATTTTCTTACAGAGGAAGGGCTTCACTGGTCGCAAAGAACGGAGACACAGCTTATTACAGGCGTAGAGCTTGGAAACTACGATTTTTCGGCATTCCCAAATGAAGCACCAAACAGAGAAGTTAAAGCATATAGAATTGAAAATGGGGATAGTGGAAGATTAACTTATGTAGGAAAGACAAAATCAGGTGTAGACCTTGATATAATATGGACAATCATAGATTCAGACAAGAGTGATTGGGAACAGAATTCAGGCTATCTTAATACAGGAACGAGAGTAAAAGGAGTTGCTTTTACAGGAGAACAGTTTTTTCGAGGTGGCAGTGGAAACTCAATCGCAATTTTATATAATAGGGCGAGCAATTTAGGAATTAACTACAAAATAGTAAAGCATGGCACCTTTGAGGAAATGCCGGTAATACTGAGCTTTATATCATCAGATATAGATTCGGCACAAGGCGTTGAAACAGACCTTGCAAATATTGTAGAGATAATACCTCCAGATTCTAATCTCGTAAAAAAGGACGGAGTAATTTACGATAGCCAAGGCGGAGTGGTCAACTTAAATGGTTCAGCTGACCTCCCAAAAGGTGGATATCTTGGCGCAGGATTTTTGTCGTCTTTTAATTATATATTTTATTCACCAGCTCCACTAAGAGTAAATGATTCGTATTACTATCCAATAGCCACAAGGTATGACATTTTTGGTAGCAGTCTTCAAGCCAAAATGCTTACACGGATAAATCAGCATATCAGTTTAGAATATCTAGACAAGCAAGGCAATGAAATTAAAGAAAAGGAATACTACAAAGGCTTTACGGATGAGAGCTATATATTCAAATCTATCTTAATTTCAGGCTATAGGCTTATATCTATTCAAAAGGACGAAAACAATATACATTTTCCTGTTATAAAATTCATCTACACTAGAGAATATAATGTTAAATTAAAGTTTAGGGATGAAAGAGGGAACAACCTCTTAGACGATAGGGAATATGAATACCTTGAGGGTGAAAATGTAGAATATGAGCCACCCGTTTTAGAGGGGTATGAAACACCAAAGGCTTACAGCGGGATAGTAGATAAAGATATTGAACATATATTTGTTTATAAAAAGAAAGCTAAAGCAGAGTTGCCAGCAAGCAATGATGCAAATATCAGTAAGGGCACAGGGGAAAGCAGTGTCAAATATGAGCCAGTAAAGAGTTTAAATGTTGGAGGATATAGGACTAACCTAGGGAAAAACACAAAGCCCAAGGCAGTAAAAAAAGCAAAAGAAGATCCATTCCTTATTAACACTAAGATGAACAGCGACGAAAAAAAGCTATTTTTGCAGTATATAAGTGAGGTTAAGAAGAATGCAAAAAAGAAGTATGGGAATGATAAGGATAAGATTAACCATGCAATAGCTAATGCAATTGCATATAGTGTATATGCAACTGATTTTCTCCAAAGCCATGCAAATGATTTTGGAGATGAAAATAAGCTTTTATACACTGATGACTTTGATGATTTAACAGATAGTACCCATAGGAACAAGCCATATTTAATTGATTTTCCGCACTTTGCAACCACTATAGCAACTACATATAGAAGTGGCTTAGACAAAGAGCTTTTTAAAGTTGTAGCAGGAACACCAATATTGAACATTTATAGATTAATAGCAAATCCAAATCCACTCAAGATATCGTTTTTTGCAGTAAAAATGCTTACAAATAGAGAGAATTTCAGAAAAGATAATTTGTTTCAAGTTAATTCTCTAACTGGTGATTGGATTACCCATATGGATGAAAAGGATAGAAGAAGTGATATAGATGCTATAATATTTCATTATCATCCTGATTTTAAAAATTTAACATTGGATGAATTTATCAAGAGATATTATCATATGAAAAATCTTGATAAGGAGAGAGAACGGCTATATAAAGAAGTCCTGAAAATACAGAGTAAAGGATACATTACCCCAAAAGAGCAGGAGAAAATTAATAAATTTGCAGGGGTTACAAGTTGTGGAGGCATAGCTCTTATATTATATACTATATATTATAAGAGAAAGAGTGCTAAAAAAACACTTGATAAGTGCGGTAAACTTATTTCTAGCAGTGGAAAGATTTTGTTTAAAAGAAATAAAAAGATTATAGTAAATTCTATAAAGAGATTTGCAAAAACTGTTATGAAAAAGATAATTAAACCTAAACCTCATCAAAATGTATTGCATCAATCTGGCTCTTATGGAAACTACAGTAGAGGGAGTGTAAACTCAAGATATACGGGATATAGAGGTAGTAAAGCGGGCACTAAACCTGTCAAGACATATAGAAGCAAGGTTATAAAAAATGTAAGACATAATGCGAAAAAATATATAAAGAAACATATTGTAAAGCCGATTAAAAAATTCTGGAGAAAGCTATGGAGGTAAGTTGTGAAGAAATTTATTATAAGAATGTTTATAGTAATTGCAATACTGCTTGTTGTAACAGCCTTTTGCTTTGAAAATATAAAGAGTAACTCCGTATACTATGCTAAGCATACACCTCATAAAGAGGGTACAGAACCTGTACTAATGATGTTAGTTGATAATTTGTTTTGGATAAATACTCCCGAGATAGATGGTATAGAATATGACTTTGATGGGCCGCCATGTGTGCAGTTTTTCACCTCAAATGGAAAACAGATAGGATACATAGCACCATTTCGTAAAAAAAACTATATTTATGATGATGGCGAATGGGAAATAAGGCTTATTTTAGATTGTAATTTTAATCCTGAAATTGCACACAATGATAGACATGAAAGAATTCAAATTACAAAATTAGATAATAAAGGAATAAAACAAAGCCTTTATAACAAACTGCAACCTATTATCGACGCTCAACGCAAGCCAAAAGTAAATCTACAGTGGCTGTTCGACATTGTATATAAAGATAGGTTTAACTAAAGATGAAAAAGGAAGTTTTCAGAACTATATCATTGAGATTTACAATAATACTTATATCAGGATTCCTGTTGTTTGGATATGGCTATTATAATTTAAAATCAAACTCGGTATACTATGCTAAGCACACTCCACACAAAGATGCTACAGAGCCTGTACTTATGATGCTGATTGATAATTTGGATTGGATTTATAATCCTGAACTGGAAGGAATAGAATATGATTTTGACGGCGGACATGTTATTTACAATAATAACTATAAGTCGGAAGATGTACCTTGGTTTGCTAGCCATGATGGAGAGGAGTACCACTATGGTAGCAATGGTTATAAATCTTATAGTTTTAATAGGAATTTTGAATTGACGTATTGCAGAGATAGATGCGTTGGAAAGATCGATATTAAAAATATAGACGTTGAGGAAGTAAAACAAGATATTTATAAAATCGTTCAACCAGTGATTGATGAACAAACAAAACCATTAATAAATTTACAATGGCTGTTCGACATTGTATATAAAGATAAATTTAATTGATTAGTTTAACAATCACCTAAAAATTAGATTAGGATTATTATAATTTACCAAACCGAGGATAAATTAGGGCATATTATAATAAATACAATATTGCTTTAGATAGCCTAAAGATATTAATTACTACATCTAGGCTTAAGATTTTTAGAATATCAAAATCATCTCATGCTAAGGAATGTTGGGGGCAGACCGTGAAGAAAATCATTATAAGAATTTTTATAGTCATTGCAGTACTAATTTTTGTAACAGCCTTTTGCTTTGAAAATATAAAGCGTAACTCCGTATACTATGCTAAGCATACACCTCATAAAGAGGGTACGGAACCCGTACTAATGATGGTAGTTGACAATTTGGATTGGATATATACTCCTGAAGTAAAAACATTAAAATATGACTTTGATGGGCAGCCTTGTGTGCAGTTTTATACCTCAAATGGAAAACAGAAAGGATTCATAATGCCAGTTTGTAGATATGATAAAAATAAAAAAAACTATATGTATAAAGATGATGAATGGAAAATATCGCTTATTTTGGATTGTAATTTTAATCCTGACATTGCATACGATTATGGACATGAAAAAATTCAAATTACAAAATTAGATAATAAAGAAATAAAACATAAACTTTATAACAATCTGCAACCTATTATCGACGCTCAACGCAAGCCAAAAGTAAATCTACAATGGTTGTTCGATATTGTATATAAAGATAAATTTAATTGATTAGTTTAACAATCACCGAGAAATTAGATTAGAAATATTATCATTTCCACATGCGAGGACATACTGGAGTAAATCTTATTTTTGATAACCTAAAGATATTAATTACTACATCTAGGCTTAAGATTTTTAGAAAATCAAAATTATCTCATGCTAAGGAAATTTGGAGGCATGATGTGAAGAAATTTATTATAAGAATGATTATAGTCATTCCAATACTACTTTTTATAACAGCCTTTTGCCTTAGAAATATAAAAGGCAACTCGGTATACTATGCTAAGCATACACCTCATAAAGAAGGTACAGAACCTGTACTAATGATGGTAGTTGATAATATGGATTGGATATATACTCCTGAGATAGATGGTATAGAGTATAGATTTGATGGTGTTAATACAATATATAATCATAGCTTTACAAAAATCACCACTCCAGCTTTTGTTAGTTTTGGTGGTGGTAATTATGCATATCTTAACAATTTATCAGAGTTTTATACTTTTAATATTTTTTTTGAGTCTAAAAAGGATATTAATAAATGTGATATAAATAATATAAAACAAGAAATCTATAAAATCGTTCAACCTGTTATTGACGCTCAAAGTGAGCCAAGAGTAAATCTACAATGGCTGTTTGATATTGTGTACAAAGATAAATTTAATTGATTAGATGAACAATCTCATTAAAATTAGATTAGAATTATTATAATTTACCAAACCGAGGATAAATTAGGGCATATTATAATAAATACAATATTGATTTAGATAGCCTAAAGATATTAATTACTATATCTAGGCTTAAGATTTTTAGAGAATCAAAATCATCTCATGCTAAGAAATGTTGGAGGCAGACTGTGAAAAAATTTTTTAATATAATTCTTATAATCTCCGTAACACTATTTTGTTTAACAGGCTTTTGCTTTGAAAATATAAAGAGTAATTCCGTGTATTACGCGAAGCATACACCGCACAAAGAGGGGGCAGAACCTGTTCTTATGATGCTGGTAGATAACTTGTTCTGGATATATAATCCCGAAATAGATGGTATAGAATATGACCTTGATGGCGGCAATTGCATTAAAAATTATAATTGTAAATCTGAAGATGAACCATGGTTTGCTAGCTATGGTGGAGAAGAGTATTCCTATAATAGTAATGATGATAAATTTTATAACTTTAATAGTGATTTTGAATTGACGTATTGCAGCGATAGACATTATAAAAAAATAGATATTAAAAATATAGATGTTGAGGAAGTAAAGAAAGATATTTATAAAATGGTTCAACCAGTTATCGACGCTCAAAGCAAACCAAGAGTAAATCTACAATGGCTGTTCGACATTATATATAAAGATAGATTCAATTGATTACCATAAAAATCACTCGCAGTAGTATTATAGTATTATCAATACTTTTAAGGCTTAGAACATATTAATTTAAAATATAAACTTGAAAAGCAAGATTTTTGACAGGAGGACTTATTTGCATGCTTAATTTTTTAAATACACTCATTCAAATTACTGACACTATTAACAGCTTTATTTACAGCAATATTCTTTTCTGGGTTCTTATTGCGGTGGGAGTTTACTTTACGATTAGAACTGGATTTGTTCAGGTAAGGCTTTTTCCGGAAGCTATCAAGGTTCTGAGTGAAAAAAGCCATGCTGGAGGAATCTCATCTTTTCAGGCACTCATGATAGCAACCGCCTCTAGAGTTGGCACTGGCAATATTGCAGGTGTTGCAACAGCGATTGTAATGGGAGGCCCAGGTGCGGTGTTTTGGATGTGGCTTATGGCAATCATAGGAGCTGCATCAGCGTTTATTGAATCAACACTTGCTCAAATATACAAGGAACCGGATGGAGCCATTTTTAAAGGTGGACCTGCTTATTATATTGAAAAAGCATTAAACGCAAGGTGGCTCGGAATAATATTTGCTGTGTTTCTGATATTGACGTTCGCATTCGGTTTTAATGGGCTCCAGGCATATAATATTGCATCAGCTTTTGAGTATTATGCAGGAGATAGTTACAAAACTGTTGCAATGGTTCTAGGAATTATCTTGGCTTTAATATCTGCATTTTTATTCTTTGGAGGAGCACATAAAATCTCAACAATATCGTCAATATTAGTGCCGATAATGGCAGGAGTGTACCTGTTAGTGGGGTTTGTAATTTTCTTTTTTAACCTTGGCAAGGTACCGGAAATTTTTTCTCAAATTTTCAACCAAGCGTTTGACTATGAAAAAATCTCCGCAGGTTTTGCAGGTTCCTGTGTAGTATGGGGCGTTAAGAGGGGACTTTTCAGCAATGAAGCTGGCATGGGATCAGCACCTAATGCCGCTGCGGCAGCTGATGTTAGCCACCCTGTAAAGCAGGGCTTAGTACAGGTAGTTTCAGTTTTTATAGATACACTTATAATTTGTACAACCACTATATCTATTATTCTGTGTACGGGACAATATGAGATTGGCGGAAAGCTCAACGGCATACCCCTTGTACAGCAGAGTGTGAGCACCGTTTTTGGCGAAGTTGGTATTGCTATTTTGACGGCATCAGTTGCACTTTTTGCATTCACATCTCTAATTGGGAATTATTTCTATGCTGAGTTTAATTTTAAATTTATAACAAAAAGCAAGATAGCCTTGACGATATTTCGTATTGTGGCAGTAGTTGCAGTGTTTATCGGAGCAAATTCAAGCCTTAAACTTGCATGGAATACAGCAGATATACTCATGGGATTCATGGCACTGATCAACTGCTTTGCTATTTTGCTACTTGGCAAATATGCAATTAAGGCATTGAATGATTATGTTGAACAGAAAAATGCAGGACAAAATCCTATATTCAAAGCAAAATCAATTGGCCTTGACAATACAGATGTATGGAAATAAGAAGAATTTGAATAGGATCAATTAAGTATCAAACTTCAAGCACTCCAAAAATTCCGCTTAGTTTTACGGATTCTTTGGAGCTCTTGTCAAAGGGCTGTAATTAGTTGAATAGAGCTTGTATAACTGATATAATTAACGGGGAAATAATATCTTTGGAAATATCTTTGGAGAGTTGATTTTTATGATAAAAGGCGTGATTTTTGATGTCGATGGTACGTTATTTGATTCAATGGGTGCCTGGCATGATTCAGGCTATAATGTCCTTAAAAGTTTAGGCATTGATGCTGATAAAAGAATAGGGGATATTTTCTTTTCAATGACGATGGATGAGGTCGTTGACTATATTAAAGAAAATTTTTCGGTTAATGAGAGCAGGGACTTTCTTAAAAATGGAATTCATAATCAGGTCGAGTATGCTTATAGAAATGAGATAGAACTTAAGCCGGGTGTTATGCGGATCTTAGATTGGATGAAAGATTCAAAAATTCCTGCGACCATTGCAACTTCCACAGATAGATTCCTTATTGAGATAGGTCTTGCGCGCCTAGGAATTGAAGACTATTTTGATGAAATTTATACGGCAACAGAAGTGGGTAAGGGTAAAAATTATCCTGATATATTCCAACTAGCAATGGACAAAATGGGAACAAAGCCTGAGGAAACCTGGTTGTTTGAAGACGGTCTGTATTCGATGATAACTGCTAAGGCTTATGGTATGCCGGTAGTTGGTGTGTATGATAAGGTTAGTCACGATGATCAAGAGGCTATCAAGCAGGTAGCGGATATATATCTTGAAGATCTGAGAGATTTGAATTTTGAGGATTTTCTTAGGAGGTAGTTAAATGAGCAAGGGAAGAGTTTTAATAGTTGATGATGACGCAGATATTAGGCAAGTTGTTTCGGTTCTATTAAGGAGTGAGGGCTATGAAACGGAAACTGCAGCTAACGGTCAGGAAGCAATACTTAAGGTACTCGAAATTCGAAACCTCGATCTTTTGATTCTCGATATTATGATGCCTGGAATGGATGGTATAGAAGTCTGCCGAAAAATCAGGAAATTTTCCAATGTTCCTGTTCTTTTTTTGACTGCTAAATCACAGGATGACGACAAAGTAGATGCATATAACCAAGGCGGAGATGATTATATAGTGAAACCTTTTGATCAAACGGATCTTTTGCTGAAAATTAAATCACTACTCAGAAGGTATAACAACTATCAGGGGCACGCAAAACTTGAACGCGGTATTGAAATTTTGTCGGAGCATGTTGCCGTAGATAAGGACAAAAGAATTGCTACCAAAGCAGGCGTAAGAATAAATCTAACAGATAAGGAATATGCAATACTCAACACACTTCTTGAAAAGCGTGGAGAGGTTGTATTAAACAAAGATTTATACGAGGCTGTATGGGGAGAAGAGTACTCACCAAGTGCAGGCAACAAAATAATGGTTCATGTCCTCAACCTGCGAAAGAAAATCGAAGAGGACATAAACAACCCATCAATAGTTAAGACGGTATGGGGGAAGGGGTATAGAATTGACAAGTAAGAAAGGCAAAAAGTTAATCATGCCTTTGAATATGAAGGTTGTGATTTCGGTTGTTATTGGACTCTTGCTAGCTTTTGCAGTGTATGCAGGTCTCAACAAGCTGGAAAGTGCCCTGGTGTATAACTACTATACTAGCGACAAGGCCTATTCACAAAGTCTAGATAACTCTTTTGCCGAACTGAGAGAGTACATAAAGAAAAATAATATTTCATCGACTGATTCAAACTCAATGAAAAAATGGCTCGAAGACAATCCCTATACATATCTTGTCGTATATGATAACTACGGGGGCTATTTTGAAGATGGCTGGGTAACTGAAGGTGAATCTAGATCTACAAAAATAGAAACAGCAAAGACCACGATTACAGAATCAACCGATAAAGAAAAGGAAAATGATGGAAAGAAAGACCCGAGGCTTACAGCAGACAAACATATAAATGGAAATGACAGGGTCTTATCATTCTCAGATGACGATTACTATGTATATATGGAGATTTATAGAGAAGAAGGTTTCCGAAGGATAATGAAGATAGTTGAGCTCATTGTCGCATTTATAGTAATTTTAGGTGTTGTAACGGCCTATACCACAAGTATAACGGCACGTATTTCTGATATCTCAAAGGATGTAACTCGTATCACTTCTGGAGATATAAATGCAGATATACATACATCGGGCTCGGATGAGATTGGAGTCTTGGCGGATGGAATCGATGATATGAGATACTCACTGATTGAAAGGCTTGAGGGAGAAAAAGCTGCATGGGATGCTAATAGCCGTCTCATTACTTCGATGTCTCATGATATAAGGACCCCGTTAACTTCACTTGTGGGATACCTTGATATTATAGAAGGTGGAAAGTACGAAAACGAAGATGAATTACAGCAATACATTCAAGCTTGTAGAAATAAGGCTTTTCAGCTCAAAGATCTATCGGATAAACTTTTCCAATACTTTTTGGTCTTTGGCGGCAAGAAGAATCCTCAAAAACTTGAGGTTCTTGACGGTGATATTTTGTTCCAGCAACTATTAACAGAGCATGTTGCAGAATTGATAAGCTATGGGTACATTGTAACCATGGAATATGAAATTGAAGGGAAATTGGTAGAAACCGATATATCTTCGCTCAGGAGATTATTTGACAACATATTCTCAAACATAATGAAATACGCAGATAAGAGAAAGTCGATTAAAGTTGAGGCTGTAACAAAATATAATGACACCGATGAGGAGTCCGAAGAATTTTTATTCCGTGTTGAAAACAAAATATCCCATGAGGCCAAACAGGTTGAGAGCACACAGATTGGTGTAATGACATGTGAAAAAATTGCAAAAGACCTGGGTGGAAGGTATTCTTGGAGTGATGATGGGGATGTTTATATTACACAGTTCAGTTTTCCGGTGCATCACGAAATAATCCAAGATGAGGATATCCAAGAAGAGAAAAAAGAATTGTAATATTTCAAAACTTAATAAAACTTACAATTCAAAATCAAAAAGTGTATTATTATTTTGCTCCAGTGTAGTCTGGCTCAAATCTAATGTTAACTTCAAAGGTAGGATCAATTGATTTTAATCGGGATGAAAAAGCCTTGGTTGCAGCAGATATGTCTACGTTGGAGTTTCTTTCTTCCACTATTTCAAAAATTATATTGGAGTGATTTTTACCTGGAACTATGCGAATATCATGTGGATTGCAAAGTCCTTCCCAGTTTTTAATCTCATCAAAAATTATTTCGGATATTAAATCAAGTTTCGGGTTTCCAATTTCTATCGGATCAAGATGGCATGTAATGTGGATGTCATACTTATCTAAAAAAACTTTTTCAATATCATCAATGAGCTCATGACTTATCATAATGTCGGTGCGACTATCAACTTCAACATGGATTGATGCAAAAATCTCTCCTGGCCCGTAATTGTGGACAACAAGATCGTGCACACCAAAGACACCTGGGAACTTGGTTGTCTTATCCTTAATAAATTGAACAAGCTCTGAATCAGGTGCTTCGCCAAGAAGAGGACTTGCAGTATCTTTGATGAGATCATACCCTGATTTAATGATAAAAATTGCAACAAAACACCCAACATATCCATCTATGTTGAATTTCGTGAAGTGATAAATACACATACCGATAATTACCGCCGATGTAGTAATTACGTCATTTCTGCTATCCGTTGCAGTTGCATCAAGAGCTACAGAACTAATCATAGAAGCTATTTTGTGATAAAACCTGCTTTGCCATAATTTCACGATTACAGAGAGCGACAAAATAATATACATCCATATGCTGCTTTTGATTTCTGTGGGATTTAGTATCTTTAAAAACGATGATCTGAAGAGTTCGATTCCAACTACAACTATTAAAACGGAGACAATCATGCCCGCGATGTATTCGCTGCGTGCGTGTCCATAAGGATGGTCCTTGTCGCCGGGCTTTTGACTCATACGAAATCCGACTAGTGTTATGGCGGATGATGTAGCATCAGTCAGGTTATTGATTCCGTCAGCTGCAATCGATATACTACTAGCTATTAATCCCAACAGAAGTTTGCTGACTGCAAGCAAAAAATTAGTTGAGATTCCAACTATTGCGGCAACGGATCCGTACTTTGATCTAGTTTTGCTATCCTCGGTATCTTTGTAATCTTTGATTGTTTTTTTGATAATTGTTTCTGTAATCATAATTGTATTATAGCACAAAATACTATATAATTATTATACTGATTTTCGATATTCCTTTTTATAGGAGGTTCGCTTATGAATAGAGAAATACCTAGAATAACAGGAACTTTGAGAGCTAAGAGCCTGCAAGTGCCGGAGATTATATGGACGGCAAAGGGCATAGTTATAATGGGCAGAAGAATTAAATCCGTTATCTTTACAACCGATATAGCTACTATTAGAAATTGCAATGCAGATGCTGTTTTGGCTGTTTATCCATATACACCACAGCAGATAATATCGCAGACAATAATTAACGCATCTTCGATTCCCGTGTTAGCTGGTGTTGGAGGCGGTACAACACAGGGATTTAGAACAGCTGTAATGGCCAAGGATGCAGAGGCTCAAGGGGCATACGGAGTAGTTGTAAATGCGCCGATGAGCAACAAGAATGTTGCTCTAATAAATAAGGTTATAGATATTCCTATTATTGTAACAGTGGTGAACGATTTAGAAGATGTTCAGGCTAGGATTGATGCTGGAGCCACTATTTTAAATATTTCAGCGGGTTCAAGGACTCCCGAGATAGTTGCAAATATCAGAAAGGATTTTCCTAAGATTCCAATAATTGCAACGGGAGGACCTACGGAAGAGTCGATTAAGCAAACCATTGCAGCGGGAGCAAATACTATTAGTTATACACCTCCGTCAATTGCAGAAGTGTTCAGCGATTTGATGGATGTTTACCGCGAACAGGCTGAAAAGACAAAGGAGCCTGATGCGGGAGATGAGGAGCTTGGAAGACTAATAGAGTTACTTTAGAATGAATATTAGCTGCATAAAGTTTTCTCGAAAATTTAATCTTGAAGCTTAAGATAAAAAATAGATCTTGATTATATGAATAAAACATTGATATCAATTAGATAGAGACCGTATAGTTGGGTTGCTAGGCCTATACTTGCGGTTTTTTACACATGTAGGATGAGGAGAAAAATGGGAGAGTTTCATTTAATATCAGAATATATGCCGACAGGAGATCAACCTCAGGCAATTGATAAATTGGCAAAAGCATTTTGTAATGGGCAGGATTATCAGACCCTTCTCGGTGTTACAGGTTCAGGAAAGACATTCACAATGGCAAACGTTATAGAGAAAATTCAGAAGCCTACACTTGTCATATCTCACAACAAAACACTTGCCGCCCAACTACATGGTGAATTTAAGGCATTTTTCCCGGAAAATGCCGTTGAATATTTTGTGTCATACTACGACTACTATCAGCCAGAGGCATATGTTCCATCGACAGACACATATATTGAAAAAGACTCAGATATTAACGAAGAGATAGAAAAACTCAGGCACTCAGCAACTGCAGCTCTTGCAGAACGAAGAGATGTAATTATAGTGGCATCTGTTTCGTGCATATATGGTCTTGGAAGCCCATTTGACTATGAAAATCAGATGTTGTCGCTCAGACCAGGGATGATTAAGTCAAGACGAGATATATTGATGAAACTTGTAGATATTCAATATAATAGAAATGATATGGAGTTTGATAGGGGTACATTTAGGACCAGAGGGGATGTTATTGATATATTTCCAGCAGGATCCGACAAGGCGATAAGGGTTGAAATGTTTGGTGATGAAATAGACACAATCAAGGAACTAAATCCCATAACAGGTGAGATTCTAGGAATAAGAAATCACGTCGCTATATACCCCGCATCACATTACGTTACGTCCAAAGACAAAATGGAGAAGGCCCTCATTACAATAGAAGAAGAGCTTGAGGATAGAGTAAAGTGGTTCAAGGATAGGGGAAAACTTCTCGAAGCACAGAGGATTGAGCAGAGGACTAGATATGACATGGAGATGCTCAGAGAGGTTGGAACATGTAAGGGCATTGAGAATTACTCAAGGCATATTAACAATTTGCCAGCAGGAACAAGGCCATATACACTTATGGACTACTTCCCTGATGATTTTGTCGTAATGATAGATGAGTCTCACGTGATGCTTCCTCAACTAAGGGCAATGTACGCGGGAGATAGGAGCAGGAAACAATCCCTTGTAGATTACGGATTTAGGCTGCCTTCTGCACTCGATAATAGACCGCT
>JAQYRL010000032.1 GCA_028725765.1 Clostridiales bacterium | reverse complement strand
AATTGTTACGCCTTGATTCATCACAGATTACCCTCTCTTAGCATGCTACAGTATTATATCAAATTCTAGTATATTCTGCAAAATAAAACTGAGCTCATCCAGTTGGAAAAGCCCAGTTTACAATCGATATTTATAATAAGATTGATGTGACTTAAAGCACTAAGCTTCCTCTACATCCATCTCTTCAAGTTTATCCCATTCATTCATGATTTCAGGGATTACCTTATATAGGTCACCAACGATGCCGTAGTCAGCAACTTCAAAGATTGGAGAATCTCCATCCTTGTTGATAGCAATGATAATATCAGAATTCTGCATTCCAGCAAGGTGCTGAATAGCTCCTGAGATACCACATGCAAAGTAAATTTTTGGCTTAACTGTAGTACCAGTCTGTCCAACCTGGTGAGAGTGATCAATCCATCCAGCATCAACAGCTGCTCTTGAAGAACCAACTACTCCGCCTACCTTATCAGCAAACTCCTGAAGTAGTTTAAAGCCACTTGCATCACCAAGTCCTCTTCCGCCAGAAACAATGATGTCAGCATCAGTTAGAGAAACAAGTTCGTGTGCAGCCTTAACTACCTCAACAACATCAACCTTGATGTCGTCCTTAGTAAGGTTATGCTTAACTTCTATAACTTCTCCCTCAAAGCCCTCTCTCTTCTCAATCTTAGACATTACACCAGGTCTAACTGTAGACATCTGAGGTCTTGTATTAGGGCAGATGATTGTTGCCATAAGGTTTCCACCAAATGCTGGACGAGTCATCTTAAGTCCCTTATCAGGATCGTTAGGATCTAATGTTGCTGTGTTAAGAGTTGTGTTCTCTTCAGCAAACTTAATGTAGTGAGCTACACTAACATCAAGGTGAGTACAGTCAGCTGTCAAGCCTGTGTTCAGTCTTCCTGCAACTCTTGGAGCCAAGTCTCTTCCGATATGTGTTGCACCATATAGGAAAATCTCGGGCTTATATTCATTTACTGCATCAGTGATAACCTTAGTGTATCCATCTGTAGTATAATTCTTAAGTAGAGGATCGTTGATTAGGTAAACTCTGTCTGCACCATACTCAAAGCATTCTTTTTCAAGACCCTGAACACCATCGCCTACCAGAAGTGCTCCAACCTTTGTGTCGTCGCCTATCTGGGCTGCCAATCTATGAGCTTCTCCAAGGAGTTCCAGGGCAACATTCATAAGCTTTCCCTGTCGCTGCTCAACGAACACCCAAATATGTTTGTAATCATCAAATTTATTTGCCATGATTATACTTCCTCCTTAAACAATGTGCTTCTTCTTCATATCTGCAAGCAGATTCTTTGCAATATCAGCCTCTGAATCTCCTTCAACTGTAATACCTTTTCCCTTTGGCTTTGGAGTAAAGGAACGATATACATTTGTAGGAGATGCTTTAAGACCTACAGTTGTCAAATCAACATCTACATCCGCTGCACTCCAAACTGTAATCTTCTTATTCTGATCAAAGATACCCTTTATATGCATGTATCTAGGCTCGTTAAGTTCCTTGATAGTAGTTAGCATGCAAGGAGTCTGAAGTTTGATAATTTCATATCCGTCTTCAAGCTGTCTCTTAACTGTAATATCTTTCATATTGTCAGCTATTTCAAATTCTTCAACATAAGTAACCTGTGGAAGATGTAGCTTTTCTGCAATCTGTGGTCCAACCTGAGCTGTATCTCCGTCGATAGCCTGTCTACCTGCAAAGATTAGATCATAATCGCCAATTTTCTTAATTGCTGCTGTAATAGCATTAGATGTTGCCCAAGTATCAGAACCACCAACTGCTCTGTCACTTAAAAGAACAGCTTCGTCAGCACCCATTGCAATACACTCAAAAAGCATATCCTGTGCCTGTGGAGGTCCCATGGAAACAACTGTGATATGAACATCATCAAACTTGTCCTTAATCTTCAGTGCTTCTTCAAGAGCGTTAGCGTCGTCGTTATTAAGAATACTTGGTACGCCATCTCTAATTAGAGTTCCTGTTTCTGGATTAATTCTAATCTCATTTGTATCAGGAACCTGTTTAGCGCATACAATAATTTTAAATGCCATTTTAAACTCCTCCTACTAATTATTTGCCGATAACAGATGCAGCGATTACTATCTTCTGAACTTCTGAAGTTCCTTCGTAGATCTCTGTGATTTTAGCATCTCTCATCATTCTTTCAACTGGATAATCCTTAGTGTATCCGTAACCACCATGTAACTGTACGCACTTAGTTGTTACATGCATAGCTGTTTCTGCTGCGAACAATTTAGCCATTGCAGAGAATTTACCATAAGGAAGACCTCTATCCTTCATGTCAGCTGCTTTGTAGACAAGAAGTCTAGCTGCTTCAATTCTTGTAGCCATATCAGCAACTTCAAACTGAAGAGCCTGGAACTGAGTAAGTTTTCTTCCAAACTGTTTTCTAGCCTTCATGTAATCAATTGTTACGTCTAAAGCACCCTGTGCAATTCCAAGTGCCTGAGAAGCGATCCCGATTCTTCCGCCATCAAGTGTAGACATTGCAACCTTAAATCCTTTGCCTATGCCACCTAGAAGTCTATCTTTAGGAATTCTGCAGTTTTGGAAAATAAGTTCAGTAGTAGATGATGCGCAAATACCTAACTTGTCTTCTGTTTTACCGATTGAGAAACCAGGGTCTCCCTTTTCAACGATAAATGCAGTAATTCCGTGATTGCCCTTTGATTTATCTGTCATTGCCATAATAACAAAGACATCGGCATATCCTCCGTTAGTGATAAATACCTTAGCTCCGTTAAGAACCCACTCATCTCCATCAAGCTCAGCTCTTGTTTGCTGACCTGCTGCATCAGTACCTGCGTTAGGCTCTGTTAGACCAAAAGCTCCAAGATGTTCTCCTGAGAGAAGTTTTGGAAGATATTTTTCCTTTTGCTCTTTGCTTCCCCAATTGAAAATTGGCCAGCAGCAAAGAGAAGTATGAGCTGAAACGATTACACCTGTAGATGCACAAACTCTTGAAAGTTCTTCTACAGTGATAGCATAAGACACGTGATCTCCACCTGCTCCGCCGAGTTCTGTTGGGAACGGAATTCCCATAAACCCGTATTTAGCCATCTTTTCAACTGTTTCTTCTGGGAATCTATGTTCCGCATCAATGTCCGCTGCAATAGGCTCAACTTCAGCTGTAGCAAATGCTCTAACGGTTTTCTTTACGAATTCTTGTTCCTTCGTTAGTGAAAAGTTCATTATAAAAATGCCTCCTTTTAATATAATAACGGTTTCTCAATAGAGAAGTGTTAACCGCAATCCTTCGGGCCGAAATTCAGTAACCATATATACAAATACTTTCTAAGAAAATTCCGTAGTTAGCATTTTGTTACAAAAATAACAGCCATACATTATTATTAAAACACTTTACCAACTATTTTTCAAGTGTATTTTGGGATTTTATATAAAAATTTTAAATTACAATATAAATTTAAATACTGGAAATTTCTTGAGAACCTTAGTAGTTATATAAGATATTAACAGTATGCTAATTGTAAGCAAAGGTATGATGATGTAAATTGAAGTAACATTAATTATAGTTCTCGCAATATCCATGCTTACAAATATTCGAATCACTATGATATGAATAAGATAAATACCAAATGAACATGTGTCAATTTTTAATAGCAAACGAGAAAATAAATTTTTTATTTTATTTCTCGATGAATTTATCTCTTGTGGATTATATTTATTATTTGTTTTGCGTCTAAACGAATCCATTTTAACAATCATATTGAAAATCCCAACACTTTGTAAAATAACTATGATTGAAGAATAGCCCCAAAAGACTTCTAAGTCATTAATATTAAGTTTCCATCTCACATATGTTAGGATCAATAACAATATGCTAGAAGAGATAAAGATAATTGCACTTTTAAATTGACTTATCTTAACTAGCTCTGAACTTAATATGTAGCCTAGAATCATATAAAAAGGATATATGGTCAATTCATGGATATAAAATCCACTGCTAAATTTAAGCACCCCAATTGTAGGTATTATAGATATAAACAAAACATATACAAGTAATACAAACTTGATTTCTGAATCAGTACCAACCTTCACAAAAGCTCTATACATAGGCATCATTAAATACAACCCTATCAACATGTATAAATACCACATAGGGCTGTATGTTCTGCCTCTATAAAGGTTCTCAAGATACAATAATATCTCCTGCACTAAATTAAAATTTTTATTTTCTATTAATATGTCTACAATCTGATAGATGGCAACAAAAATTACTATTGATAAAAATATTCTATAAATATATTTTTTTACTAATTTTGATATAGTAAGCGTTTTGTCCGGATCTAAGTTAAGTACACCTGTTACCATCAAAAAAATTGGAACTGCCCACATAGAACAGTTCACAAACATTCTTAAAGCAATTTTATCACTCAAAACGAAATTAAAAGTTGTACTCAAAACAAACCCTATATGCAGAGTTATGATTGCAATGGTTGCCAGCGCTCGACAATAAGAAAGTCCAAAATTTTTTTTAGTTAAAGATTGCGTCATTTAAGCACCCCTCCTGATTACCACCTTGAGCTGGTGATTGTTCCTGATTGGGTACATTTTGTACTGGTTGCGGTTGCGACTGAGGCTGTGTTGTTTGCACATCATTCGACGTTCCACCCTGTGCGGGTTGACTTTGGTTATTGACAGGTGATTGTTCCTCTTGACTACTGTCTTCTGCTTTAGCATTTTCTGGGCTTTTTACTTTTTCCTCTTTTGATTTTTCTTCAATTTGAGTTTTATTTTTCTCATTCGAGCCTTTATTTTCGTCCTTTTTACTTCCACATGCTATTAATGTTGTAGACAAAAGGCACACCACTAAAGCTAAAACTACTATTTTATTATTTAACTTTAAATTTATCATGAAAATCTCCTTTATAGCTTCATATACTTATTTTTGGAAACTAAGTATTTTAAAGTTCCACTTTCACCATACTTGCGCCCATAAATTTCTCTATCCATCTCTTTTAAGATGTCTGGGTCATAAATATATGTACCACCATTTTGTCGTATCTCACACCATGAATGTGGCCATTCTTTATATCTACCTTGGTGAAATCCTGAAACTTGATATACATCATATCCTAATGACAATGCCATATAATAAAATGCTGATGCCATCGTATAACAATTACCACTTCTTTGATTAAAAGCAATGTTTGCAAAATATGATATGCCTTTATCTGCATCCGTAGTCATGTTTTTATATGTAATCGCGGAACCGGCCCATTTGTATGCTGCCCATAAAGAATTGCCAATTTGTTTCAAAATAGAGCGTGCACTCTGCATAGCAGAAATTTGCGGTAAATAATAATTGTATTCCGATAAGCTTATTAAGCCCGTAGGGCCTGGATTAATTATAACACCCTTCATAAATTGAAATTTCGATTTAGCAACACTGCCATCGCCAGTCATATAATAAATTTTATCACCAAATGTTATGAACTGATTATGATAAAGTTCTCCATATCCCCCATGTGCAAAATAGTTATCTTCTCTCCAGCCTACTGCTGCCAGCTTACCATAAGACTCATCTTCGAGCTCGCCTATAGCATCCGCATATCTATATACTCCATCAGCTCCTCTAAAATGTCCCAAAACTACGCTGCCGTCACTTCCCATGTAGTAACCATATTTACCAAAGGTAATCATCCGATTAAAGTACACAGTTCCGTCGCCTTTTGAAAACTTTTTCGTATTCTTAGCTTTGTCTATTATCCAGCCTGCTTTACCGCTCTTTATTTCGCCAGTTGCTGGGTCAGGCGAATACCTCTTGTTACCATAGTTGAAGTCCGTTTTTACTACAGACCCATCAGTATTCATATAGTATCTAACTTGTCCAAATGTTATGAACTGATTATGATAAAGTTCCCCATATCCCCCATGTGCAAAATAGTTATCTTCTCTCCAGCCTACTGCTGCCAGCTTACCATAAGACTCATATTCGAGCTCGCCTATAGCATCTGCATATCTATATACTCCATCAACTCCTCTAAAATGTCCCAAAACTACACTGCCGTCACTTCCCATGTAATATCCATAGCTACCAAAAGTAATCATCTGGTTGAAGTACACAGTTCCATCGCCCTATGAAAACTTTTTCGTATTCTTAGCTGTGTCTATTATCCATCCTGCTTTACCACTCTTTATTGCACCAGTTTCTGGGTCAGGAATATATATTCTATTTCCATATTTGAATTTAGTTTTTACTACAGACCCATCAGTATTCATATAGTATCTAACTGGTCCAAAAGTTATGAACTGATTATGATATAGTTCCCCATATCCCCCATGTGCAAAATAGTTGTCTTCTCTCCAGCCTACTGCTGCTAGTTTGCCATAAGACTCATCTTCAAGGTTTCCTGTGGCATCTGCATATCTATATACTCTATCAGCCCCTCTAAAGTGACCCAAAACTACGCTGCCGTCACTTCCCATGTAGTAGCCATATTTACCAAAGGTAATCATCTGATTAAAGTACACAGTTCCATCGCCCTTTGCGAACTTTTTCGTATTCTTAGCTTTGTCTATTATCCAGCCTGCTTTGCCGCTCTTTATTTCGCCAGTTACTGGGTCAGGCGAATACCTCTTGTTGCCATAGTTAAAGTCCGTTTTTACTACAGACCCATCAGTATTCATATAGTATCTGACTTTCCCAAATGATATAAACTGGTTATGATATAGCGCGCCATATCCTCCATGTGCAAAATAGTTGTCTTCTCTCCAGCCTGACGCGGCAAGTTTACCATAAGACTCTTCTTCAAGGTTTCCTATAGCATCTGCATATCTATATACTCTATCAGCCCCTCTAAAGTGCCCTAGAGCTACACTGCCGTCACTTCCCATGTAGTAACCATATTTACCAAAGGTAATCATCTGATTAAAGTACACAGTTCCATCGCCCTTTGAAAACTTTTTCGTATTCTTAGCTTCGTCTATTATCCAGCCTGCTTTACCACTCTTTATTGCACCAGTTTCTGGGTCAGGCGAATACCTTTTGTTACCATAGTTGAAGTCCGTTTTTACTACAGACCCATCAGTATTCATATAGTATCTGACTTTCCCAAATGATATGAACTGGTTATGATAAAGTGCTCCATAGCCCCCATGTGCAAAATAGTTATCTTCTCTCCAGCCTGATGCGGCAAGTTTGCCATAAGACTCATCTTCAAGGTTTCCTGTGGCATCTGCATACCTATACACTCCATCAGCTCCTCTAAAGTGGCCTATAAGTACGCTGCCGTCACTTCCCATGTAATATCCATAGCTACCAAAGGTAATCATACAATTTGTATAAAGGCTTCCGCCTGGTGATGCGAAATACTTTTTACCATCAAAATAAATCCAACCTGCGGAAGTTTTCCTTTTGCCCGTACTATCGATATAGTATAGTTTTCCATCTGCAGCCTTCTCTATTTTCTCAGGTACACCGCTTGGCGAAGAAAGAGCTTGGTTATTTATCTGTTCATTGTTTTCCAGGCTGACGGACTCACCACTCTTTAATACATTTGGATTTGTTAATACGGATTCATCCACCTGGGCATCATTATTGCCCTTCTCATTAATATTGTCTCCACTTATATAGGCATTCTCATCTGGATTTGTTTTCGTACTGCCGCTTCCATCATCTGCATAAACTGACAGTGCGAAAACTAAACTGCATAAGGTTAAAAATACAGTTACAAAAAATAGATTGAGAATATATCGTGAATGTCTTATCCTCATCTTCTCCCCTTTCTTTAAATTTTTATCTTAATATCCTCTATACACGCATATATATATATTTATTAAATTTTGTATTATATTGTTGTATATTTGAAAATATTAAATTAATTTAATTTCTATATGATAGATTATACCATCTTTTTTAAGGAATACAACACATTATTTATGTTATATGCATATACAACAAAAACCCCCTTGCTAATTTGTTCAGCAAAGAGGTTTCATAAAAATCTCAGTTAATAATTATTCTATATTTTATAAAGGTTTAGCATAATCTGTAATAATTTAAGGTCTGACAACAGATATACCTGATCCTGCATACGCACTGGCAACTACCACTCCGCTTCCATTCCAGCCTCCATGTACAGCCATTCCGCCACCAATATAAACAGCGACGTGGTCATAATGAGCACCACCGTTCACACCGTTAGTATGCTGATATATCAGAATATCTCCTGGCTGTGCAGATGGGATGCCTCCTGAAACTACGGATCCAACCCCAAAAAACTGTTCTGGCCAACCACTGAAACCTATACCGGCTCCTGCTAGCGCCCTTGAAGCAAGAGCAACGCAATCCATGCTTGATCCAACCATAGAACGAGCTGTAGCGGCTATAGTACCTCCTTTTCCTGAGCCGTAAACAGAAGAAGATGCATAGGAAGATCCAGAAGATGATACTCCTGCAGCAGGTCTTTCTTTAGTACCTTTAAGAATTACTGTCTTTTCAGATTCCTTAGTAATCTTCTCCTCCAAAGCAACTTTTTCTGAAACAGTATTATTTAAAGAAGTCTGCGAATATTTAACAAGTTTGCTTCCAACTTTCCCCTCGTCTTTAACCTTGGTTTCACCCTCATACATAGAAGAATCTTCTACGTATTCTATCTCAGGTGCAACAACCTCTTTTGCCTCAAATGTCTGCTTTGTTGTAACGTTAATATACGGTACCATTTCGCTTATAATAACTTCATCACCTGGTTTAAATCCCTCAGGGTCGAAATCATCGATCTTATTCATCGCTACAAATTCGTCATATGAAAGATCATTTTCATATGCCAAATCCCACAATGTATCTCCATCCTGAATAGTATACTTCTGTTCACCTTTAACGCCTTTGATTATCTTATTAACTACATCCTCAGATGAACTAATCTTAGGAGTTTCTCCATTAGCAAACTTATGTCTTACAGACTCAAGTTCCTTGTCAAGGGATACTGAATCTACTTTCGCCCCCTCCATCACATAAGCGTTTTTAACTCCTTCAATAACTTTGTTCCCCTCAGATTCTGAAGATACAACTGCTATAGTCTTGTTGTCAATTTTAATATCCCAATATTCTTCATTTGCATACGCTTTTGAAGAGTAAATCATAACCCCCATGAAAAGAATAAGTGCAATCAGAATGCCTCCTATTAATGCGTACTTTTCTTTGCTAAAATTAATAACTCTTTCCATTTTACATTACCTTTTCTTCTTTCTAAATAAAATAACTTCAACTAATTTTCTTAATTAAATTTAATATTTATTTATCCAACGAATGAATTTTATACTATATTATTGACCATGTCAAGCGAAATCATAAATTTTTCTTAAGATTTATGAATTTTTCTTAAGAATATCTTAATTAATTTTTAATTGAATGAATTCTATAAACAAAACAACAACCATTAAGGTTGCTGTTTTGTGGGTTGTATAATATTCGTTGGGGTAAATCTGAAAAGGTTTGCTCCAGCGAATTTTTAATAAAAAAAAGAACAGGCATATCAAAACCTGCTATAATTAGTTCACCACAAACCGAAAGGAGGTCCAATATGCCTAAAAGAGATTATACAATAAAATTACTCGGTTTGGAAGATTTTGAGGTAAAAAGCTTAGAT
>JAQYRL010000031.1 GCA_028725765.1 Clostridiales bacterium | reverse complement strand
GTAGTTGGCATTGTAGGAAAATCCAAAAGTTTAGATTTTCCCACAATGCTTATCTTTTGGTCTTTGGTTCGGAATAGTGTAGTGCTGGCGGTCTATCTCTTGTTTTCGGTTGCTTGCTTCCTTACCGTACATGAGCATTTTTTCAAGGCTTGATGGACTGTCCGCGAAGACTGATATTTTGTTTGATATCTTGTGATTTTCTGTCATTCCTATTGATTTTTGAGCTGATTCATAATCTACAAAAACCATGTTCTCAGAAAAATCAGAAGATAGTCCTGTATATGTCTCCTGCTTCCTTCCAGAAAACATTCCTATGATTTTGTACTTATATTCCTTAGCATCCGCACTGCTGCTATCAGGCTTGAAAAACCTCAGATCTACACTATCACCCAATTTTAATTTATTTTTCTTAGCAAAATCTTCGTGAACAACTATGCTATTTCTATCATTTTCACTGATATTTCTTCCCTTAGTCATGGTGAAAACCCTGCTCGTAAATAGATTGTCCTTACTAGCATTATTTGTCGCTCTTAGGGCTAATACGTTCTTCATCTCATCTGACAGATCTTCTCTCAGGACCATGCCCTGAGCTTCAATTACTTTTCCGTTTACTAATTTTGACAAGCCATCATATTGATGAACGACAGCCTTAACTCCCCGTATTTTCTCTATGTCTTCAAATTGGTTTGAGTCAAAATATCCATTTACATATTTCTTGGTTATTGACAAAGATGAGTTTGAGGATCTGTAAAGCGACTTCTTTAAGTCACCGCTTGACTTCATGATGCTTAAACACGAATATAAGCACGAAAGTACCAACGTTAGAATAATAAGTAATATAACTGTCCTCTTTTTCTTTCTTGTTACGTAGGCTAATGCATTCTTAATCAAATTCGATATTCTCCCCATGAATTTATCTCTTCAAGTATATTTACATAGACATCTTACAGCGAATTTATGAAATAAATATGAAATGAAAAAAATTTTTTAATCCTTTATCAAGTTCAAAAATGATTAATGGAAAGAACAGTCCCACATGAAATGCGTGGCTTTACATATTCAAATCGGTGCTACTCGTAAAACAGTGGGTTCGAGCTGGAGCTATAATTATCGAAATATCAGCCCACGTAAAACGTCGAAATTTAGATAAGTCGGTTCCACCCGCAAATCAGTGTTACATACAAAATGTTTAGTTCAAGCTGGAGCTATAATCCCCATAACACAGAAAAAATCCCTTCCGATATGAAAGGGATTTCAACTAGATGTGCAATTAATTAAATTAATTTATTCTATAGCATGTTCCATGCTCATAAAATCTAATATATAAATAAGCTAGTATTAAGCCTCTACTGGATTAATATGTTCTTCATTTGAGATGTTCTTGAGACGTTCAGCAATCTTAGCCCTATCTGCACGATTTGTAAGTCTCTTACCATCTTCTCCTGCAAGAGTCAATCCAAAGAATGCCATGATTATAACTGTGATTGGCATAACAATATTGAATATTGCATATGGACCATAGTCTCTAACTCCAACGCCTAGTGTAGTCATAATGAATACTCCGCAAGTATTCCAAGGAATAAGTGCTGATGTAACAGTACCTGCTCCCTCAAGTGCATTTGACAATGTCTTAGGGTGAAGACCAGCCTTCTTATATGTTTCAGCATACATTCTTCCAGGAACTACTATAGAAATGTACTGCTCTGGCATTGTAGCATTACTTGCTAGGCAAGTGAGCTCAGTCAAAATAACTAGTGCTGGACCACTCTTAACGAGTTTCAAAAGCTTATCTACTAATACTTCAAGCTGGTGAGTTGCTTCCATGATACCACCGAACATCATCGCAAGTATAGTAAGCGAGATAGATGACATCATATTCATAAGACCACCTGTGGTAAGCAAATTGTCAAGAGATTCAACGCCCGTTTCACTTACGAATCCGTTCATTCCACATGCGAGGAAATCTCCCAAAGTAGCTTCACCTTGGAATATCAATCCTAGTACAAGACCTGCTATAATTCCAAGCGTTATTCCAGGTATAGCTGGAATTTTAAGTGCTACTGCAACTATTACTATAACTGGTGGCAAAAGCAAAATAGGATTGATTGTAAATAGATCCTTAAGACCATTACTCATTATATCAATCTGAGATACATCTCCTGCTCCTCCAGTTGAATATGTCGCACCCAGAACTCCGAAGAAAATAAGTGTAATTGCATAAGCTATACCTGTAGGTAGTGCCATGAATTTAACATGCGTAAATACATCTGTTCCTGCCATAGCAGGTGCTAGGTTAGTTGTATCTGATAGTGGAGACATCTTGTCACCAAAGTATGCACCAGAAATTGCTGCACCAGCTGCAACTGGAGCTGGAATGCCAATACCCTGTGCAATACCTATAAGTGCTAGACCCATGGTTCCCATGGTTCCCCAAGAAGTACCAGTAGCAAGTGATGTGATTGAACAAATCAAAACAGCTGCGATTAGGAATATTCCCGGTGATAAAATTTTCAATCCGTAATAAATCATAGTAGGTACTACTCCACCTACTAGCCATACTCCGATAAGAATACCTATAATTGCCAAAATCATAATAGACTGCAAAGCTCTGTAGATACCATCCTTCATGGAAGTTTCAATAGTCTCCCAGTCGTATCCCAAAAGCAATGCCATAATAGCAGCTCCGACAACACCTACGAACATAGGCATATGAGGGTCAACTTCAAAAACAATAATGCCGACAGCCATAATGACTATGAGTACTAAGAATGTCAGCAACGCCTCCCAGACCTTAGGAAGTCTAGGGGTTTTCTTAGTTTTAGTTTCCATAACCTTCCTCCTAAAAGTGTAGTTAATAAAAATAATAAATTTCTCAGTATTTGCACATCTGAAATACTTATCTATCATTATAAACGTTTTTGCATATATAATCAAGTGCATAAATTAAAAAAACTTTGCATAAAACAAAGTTTTTTTATTTGTACATATTTACTTGATTCTAATCATTGATTTATCAATGTCTTTTATTTTCTTTGCACCGCACATGCTCATAGCATCCTTTAATTCAAATTCAAGTCTTGCTACCATTTCAATAACAGCTTGCTCTCCGCCTTTATAAATTGCATTTACAAAGGGTCTTGCCATCAGTACGGCATCGGCTCCTATGGCAAGTGCCTTAAAGATATCAAGTCCATCTCTAATTCCACCATCTACCAGCACCTTGCATCTTTCATCTACAGCTTCCACAATTTCAGGTAGAACCTCCGCTGTTGCCGGACACTGATCAAGAACCCTACCACCGTGATTGCTCACAACGATAGCACTTGCCCCAGCAGATACAGCCTTTTCTGCTGACTTAGCCGTCATTATTCCCTTAATTATAAAGGGTCGTTCCCCAAGCGAAGCAATTTCCTTTAGGTCGTCGACTGTTTTGTGACCTGCTGGTGGAATTCTACCCTTAAGGAATGGCAGTCCTGCTGCATCAATGTCCATTGCGAATGCCCTTGCACCTGAGTTTTTGATCAATTCAATTTTGTTTTTTAAGGTGTCAATATCCCAGGGCTTTACCGTAGGAATACCTCTTCCCTCATGTTTTTTGATGGCTTCGCAGGCTGAACGCATCACATCTTCATCTGTTCCGTCGCCTGTCATAGCGATAATGCCTGCATCATGGCATGCTTTTATGAGTTTCAGATTATATTCTTCATCGTTGTATTTATCCCCATAGTGCAAGTTTACAGCCCCAACAGGTCCTGCAATTAGAGGTAGCTGTAGATTATATCCAAATAGCTCTGTTCTGGTCACGGGCTCCGCAATATCGGATATGACATCCATATTCACCCTGATGTCTTTCCATTTTTCGTAATTTCTGATTGCGACATCCCCTATGCCTTTAGCTCCAGGTCCCGGTATTGTATTACCACAAGCCTTACCATTACAGACAGGGCACATATAACAAAAGCCTTCTTTCATCCTTTTAGCCTTTCTGTCATGTTTTCTAAAATTCTTAATATTTGACCAACAGTTTAAAATCTGGTTAATAGTTTAAAACTTGACCAATAATTTAAGTCAGAATTTATTCATTAAACTATTTGTTTAACATTTTTAATTATTTTATAATTTAATTACATTTATGCTTATTTCATGAAACTTCGGAAATAATCCGCCATATCAGCAAGCGGCTCGAAGCCCTGCTTTCTCAATGCTCCGTCGAGAGCTTTGAGGGTCTCGATCATAATCTCATCGTAGGCATTTTCTCCCATATGTCCGATTCTTATCAACTTACCCTTAAATTCAAGCAACGAATCGCTGAGCATGATTCCATAATCATCTACCATATCCTTAAGCAGAAGCTCTGGATTAACATTTTCGGGTACAACAAAGGCCGTTACAGTATTTGCCCATCCCGATTCAAGATAAAGTTCAAGCCCGCCTCTTGTGAGAGCGCCTCTGCATGCCATTGCGACTTCTCTATGTCTTGTAAGTATTCCACCGTCAGCTATAACGTTTTCAATCGCAACCCTTAAGCCGTTGATATCGCTTATCGGCATAGTATATGGGAATTCTTTTTTAACAAAATAGTCTTTCATCAAAAGCAAGTTCGCATAGTATGAAGCAATAGGTGTTTTTCTATTTTCAATTACATCCCAAGCTTTGTCACTCACCCATACCATTGTAAGTCCTGGAGGTGCTGACAGAGCCTTCTGAGATCCGCCTAGGAGTATGTCTATTTTGCTGCTATCAAAACTTAGAGATTCTCCAAATAATCCAGCAACTGAGTCGACAACGCTGAGGATTCCATATTCGCTCAAAAGATTGCATATTTCACGTACATCATTTAGAACTCCTGTAGGTGTATCGACATGAACAAGCGAGGCATATTTGAAGTCATGATCTTTTTCAAGGAAAGACCTGAGCGCATCCACATCAATAGGCTTCTTGTAATCGCTGCTGAAGGTAACAGCTTCACCACCGTAGAGTTCTGCAAAATAGTCGAATCCTCTACCAAATATTCCATTTTCTATAATTAGTACCCGATCGCCCTTCTCTGTGAGTGCTGCAGCTGCGGCTTCAAGGCCAAGCATACCCTCTCCTCCAAGAATAAGAGCCTGTCCTGTGGTACAGCTTGCTAAATCTTCGAGCATCCCACACGTTTCCTTGTACATTTCAAAGAAATCCATATCAAGATCAGGATTTGTAAACGGCAAAGCCCTTGCAGCAAGTACATTTTCTCGCACCATAGTAGGGCCTGCAGTCATAATCTTCTTCATTTTATTATCGCCTCCTCAAAACTGAAGTTATATTCTTATTTACATTCTATCCTTATTTGGATAGGCGGTCAATATTAATTCGAAACAGGACTGTGTCAAGTTTCTGAATCTAATTCTTTTATAGACTCTTCTATTTCTTCAATAGATGGTAAACTACTCTTATATTCCTGCTCAAGTAGTTTGCTTATTTCATACTTACTTATTCCTATTGGTTGTGATATATTTTCAAGTGAATATTCAGCAACTACATTATCTTTATCTCTACAAATCAATATTCCTATGGTTTGATTATCACTATCTGATTTCATATTCTTATTTATAGCCGTTACATAAAAATTGAGTTGACCTGCAAATTCTGGCTTAAACTTTTCTGTCTTTAGTTCTACTACCACATAACAATGTAATTTCACATGATAGAAAAGCAAATCTATATAAAAATCACTTTCTCCAACTTTTATATGAACTTGTTTACCTATATAAGAAAAGCCTGTACCCAATTCCAAAAGGAAAGAAGTTATTTGATTAACTAATGCTTCTTCTAACTCTCTTTCATCATATTTATCTCTTATTGTTAGAAAATCAAAGTTATATGGATCTTTGATTGTTTGTTTCGCAAGCTCTGATTGTATCTCTGGTAATCTATTGTCAAAATTGGTAACTGCACTTCCAAGTCTTTTATATAAATCACCCTCAATCTGATGTTCCAAAACTGTTCTACTCCAACCATTTTCAATAGTCTTATCTACATAAAACAAAGCCTCCTTGACATCTTTACACTTATACATAATCCTTTGATTATGTCCCCAAGGAATACTTTTTATCTTTCTTTCAATATCCGATAATTGGGTTACAGCTTGTAACCCAATTAAATAATCATTATAAAAGATATACCAATATCTAATATGTTTTAAGTTTTCGGCTGAAAATCCTCTCATATCTGGGAATTCTTTTTTTAAATCGCTACTCAATAATTTTAGAAAACTATCTCCCCAAGAATACTCTTTCTGTTTTTCTACTATTTCCTTACCTAAGTTCCAATACAGGTCAAGCAATTCATAATTAACTTTTACTGCCGCTTTTAATTGACTGCGTCTAACTTTTTCCTTTAAATCTAAAAGTAATTTTTTATATTCACTATCTCCAATTATAGATAAATCTTTTTTATCCATTCTTATCACTCCAATCCGATTTTCTTTATTTTATTTCTCAGAGCAGTGGTGCGAGTTTTAATATTTTTATCTTAATCAGCCTATATCTAATAAGCACATTTTATCACTACATCGTCAGTCTAATTGCCATAATTATAGCAAAAATATCACTTCTTTACTATCTCTCAGTTTCTTTGACCATGTCAATTTTCTTATATGTTATTTTCACAATCGAGTAGGAGGGAGTGACTAACTCCCGTCCTCTCACACCACCGTGCGTACGGTTCACGTACACGGCGGTTTCAATAGTTGACGTGCATGGACTGATACGCATTGGATAAGTCATAGTATCCTTTGCTTATCAGTCTT
>JAQYRL010000030.1 GCA_028725765.1 Clostridiales bacterium | reverse complement strand
TTTTTAATAAAAAAAAGAACAGGCATATCAAAACCTGCTATAATTAGTTCACCACAAACCGAAAGGAGGTCCAATATGCCTAAAAGAGATTATACAATAAAATTACTCGGTTTGGAAGATTTTGAGGTAAAAAGCTTAGATGAAACAAAAGATAAGTTTTTCGTTACTGTTGAAAAGCCTCGGCAAACACACACTTGTCCTAATTGTGGTGCCATAACTGATACTATTCATGATTATCGAATTCAGTATATAAAGCACACAGTTCTTTCAGATAAGAAAGTCATTTTAAAATACAGAAAGCGTAGATATGTATGTGAAAGCTGTAATAAAAGATTTTATGAAACAAGTAATTTCACACCTAAAAGACACCAAGTGAGTCATCAGCTAATTTCTCTAATACTAAGGTCATTCAATGAGATTTGTACATATAAATCAGTCTCAGAAAGGTATGGAGTATCAATAACAACGGTTATGAGGTACTATGATAAGGTTAATTTTGAAAAGAATACTCTACCTGCAGTAATCGGTTTAGATGAGTTTAAGGGTAACCTTGATGGTGAGAAGTTTCAAACGATAATAACAGCGCCTAAAGTGCATAATATAATTGGATTTGCAAGGAGCAGAAATGCACAGGATTTAGACATAAAAATGCTAAGCTACAAAAATGCAGATAATGTAAAACTTGTAGTTATGGATATGAGTAATATTTACAAAGCACTTGTAAAGAGAACATTTAAAAATGCAGAAATAGTGGCTGACAAGTATCATGTTGTGAGGCTAGGTAATTTTGCACTTGAAGCCGTTAGAAAAAAAGAACAGAAAAAATTTTCAAAAGAACACAGAACAAAGATAAAAGCAAACAAAAAAATTTTGCACAAAAGGCTAGAAGATTTGTCAGATGAGGAAGTATTTAAATTATCTGTAATGATGGAGCAAATGCCAGAACTAGGTAAAGCATATTACCTGAAAATGAAATATGATGATATATTTAGATCAAAAGATGTTTATGAAGCAAAGCGACGAATAAGTAATTTTATACTTGAGGCAAACGTGGCTGACATAGAAAGCTTTTATAAATGTACAAGTGCATTAACCAATTGGATTACCGAAATATCGAATATATTTCGATATAAGATAACAAATGGATATACTGAAGGATGTAACAACAAGACCAAGGTATTAAAAAGAATATCCTATGGTTTAAGAAACTATGAACGTTTTGTTAAGAGACGTATGCAACTTCAGAATAATATCTAAGAATATAAATTAACCTAACTTTAGTTTAGTGTGGGAAAAATTAGATAAATATACGGTTTGTGGTGAACAGAAAAGAACAGCCCATATCACTAATATTAAATCAGAGATATGAGCTGTAAAAGTTCTATTTAGAGCAAACCTAAGGGGGATTTACCCCAACGCTTGTAAAAGAACCGATTTGTATATGTTAATTTCAAAATTTAAATCAAAATTTATTCAACAATCCTGATAACAGATTGTATTGGCCCAACATGCGCCCATCCAAGTGGAGTTATTTTAACTCCGAGGCTAGGATTCAGTGCATGCACTTCTCTACCACCACCAACGTATATTGAGTAATGACCAGCATACGCAATTACATCTCCAGGTTGCATCTGAGATGGTGATACATATCTGCCATAAGATCCAAATGATCTTGTAATATTATATCCTAAAGCTCTGTATACTGCAACTACAAATCCACTGCAGTCTACTCCTGTACTTAAATTTGTTCCTCCCCAAACGTAAGAAGCTCCTACAAATTGACTTGCATAAGACGCAACCGAAGCTCCTGAGCCTGAATATCCTGCTGCGCTTGGAACATTGTAAGTCGTACTTCCACCGCTGTATGAAGATCTTGCTGCTGTATATGCATTAGCAACCTGTCTTTTCTTAGTCCCTCTAAGTACTATCTGTGGCTTTGCTTCCTTTGTAACATTCTCCTTGATTGATTTGCTATCAGAAACTATTCCGTTAATGCTTTTTTGTTTAAGCGTTACATTCTTCTTGCCATCTTCACCCTGATCTTTTACTTCAGTCTGACCCTCATATAGAGAATCCGTGTCTTCATATTTTACTTCAGCTTGAACAACTTCTTCCTTTTCAAACGTCTGTACAGTCGTAACTTGAATATAAGGCACCATCTTTTCGATCACAACTTCAACGCCAGGCATAATTTTCTCAGGATCGAAACCCTTATTGATATCAAGAAACTCTTCATATCCAAGTCCATTATCCTCGGCTATGTCCCAGGCTGTGTCTCCTTCTTTTACGGTATATGTCTTAGGTGCTTTAACACCCTTTATAATCTTTCGAACGGCCATGTCAGGTGACATTATCCTAGGTGATTCTCCATATTTGAAGTTCTTATTAACAACTTTAAGGTCCTTATCGGTAGTGATAGACTCAACTTTTGCGCCCTTAATTACATATGCATTCTTGACACCATCTACAACTTGCTTTGCTTCCGTTTCAGAACTCAGTACAGCAAGTTCCTTATCACCGGCTTGAACAAACCAGTACTCTTCAGTAGCATAACTCTTTGAAACATACATCATTATTGACATAAATAGCAAAAGTGCCACTGGTATACCTACCAAAACAGAAAGTTTGATTTTTCTTTTACCAAATACTCCGCTCATCTGTAAAGTTCTCCTCTTTTATATCATTTTCTTTTTATACTCAAAAAATAATAATTTAATATGTTTATTCTACACTGCGTTTAACCCAATGTCAATAAAAAATTAATATTTCTTAAGATATTTTGTCAATGAGCTGATTAAGCATCCAGTAATTCCAATCTTTCTATCAATTATCTATTTCCCTATTTCTTAAAAATAATTAAATTTCTTAGTATTTCTTAAGTGAAAATCGTCTTCAATATATAACCTTATAACATATACAAGCAAGCATACAGCCATAGAACCGAATATATCAAGTATTGAATGTTGTTTTACAAAACATGTAGATATGGCAATCAATACCCACATGATATCTAAGGCAAAGATGGATAGTTTATTTTTAATTTCTTTTGTTCTATGCGTCGAAATTAACCCCAAAAATGCTCCGATTGCATGCACGCTAGGCATTACATTTGTATTTGTATCAGCCTTATAAATAGCAGCTATCATATGTGTGAACATATTGTCCCTCGGAAACACCTCGGGTCTCAAATCCTGACCATTAGGCACGAGCAAACAAAATATTAGCGTGAAAGTAAATGTAATGATAATGCTCATCATATAGCGCTTATACTCAGATTCATCTTTGATAAGCAAAAAGACACCAATAGCAACAAGTGCAGGGTACCACAAATAATAGAAAACAATAAATTCTTCTCGAAAAGGTATATAGTCATCTAAGAATATATATGACACCCAATAATCTGCACTCTCTGGGACCAATTTTTCAACAAGAAAAAAAGCGCCTATATAAAGAGGTACATAAATCGCATATATTAATAAAAAAAGTTTGTGTTTTATTCTACTATTCACTAATTTTTCTCCCATCCGGAATTAACACTGTCACTCCTTTATTTATATTTTTTATGTTTATAAATTCTGAGCCGTGTTGATACTCTCCATCAAGAGTCCAATTCATTTCAGGATCACATTCCATTTCAATTTCTTTGGCATCAAAAAACTCAATCAGGGAATTTTCTTTAAATCTTCCAAGTCTAAGACTAACAAGAACTGAATTAAGTTCTATAGGATTAGATGGATATTTTATGAGCAATACTTCAAAAATACCGTCGGAAAGATCTACCAACTCTTCATCTAGAGTTAATATCCCAGCAACAGATGTGGTATTGCATATTGCACCAAAAATAAAATCACCTTCAATGCTTTTTGTATCAGTTTTTATTTTTACATGCCACGGCTTCATGTTGCCAAGTTCTGCAACTCCGCTAAGGACGTATGCGAAATGTCCTAAAACGTTCTTCATACTCTGCGGTGTCGAATATGATACGCCTGTAAAGGCGCCAAAGGAAGCAATATAACTGAAGTACCTCCCATTAAAATCTCCTATATCAACTTTTTTGGGTATACTATTTGAAATACTTAGTGCTGCAAGTGGCATATATGTTGAAAGTCCAAGAGTATCAGCAAAATCATTTGTACTTCCTGCTGGGATATATCCTATTGGAATATCTTTTTCAGAACGCTTTATGCCTGAGACTACTTCGTTATATGTTCCATCGCCTCCTATTGCAACTATAATATCGTATCTTCCTGATAAAGCCGCTTCCTCGGCAAAATCCTCTGCATCGCCCGATTTTTCAGTAAGACGCGATGTACATTCATAACCGCCGCTCTGTAAATTTTGTATTATGCTGAGGAAAAATCTATCTGCCTGACTTTTTCCAGCAGTTGGATTAACTATTACATATGCCCTTTTCATTGTAAACTTGTATGATTAATTCGAAGCTAAATCATACTCTCCTTTCCATTTTTACTGTTTGTGTCATAATACATTCAGATACTGTGGACTTTTAATTTGTTTTTTGTAGCTTGACTACTTGATAGGAGTGTATTGCCATCTCATTATCTGAATTGTTTATTAGCTGGATGTCGCCGGAGCATAGTTTCCGAGTACTTATATC
>JAQYRL010000029.1 GCA_028725765.1 Clostridiales bacterium | reverse complement strand
TGAAATTTAATTTGAACTAAATTTCACATTCATATCTTTTGAGGCTTCCTTTTGGAGGTCTTTTTAGGTTGCGTATTTTTACCTGAATCAACTATTCTAGTTTCTCATGAAATTTACCTTGACTTTTCATAGCTGGTCTCCACAAAAAAAAGCAAGATTAATTATCTTGCTTTAAAACATTGTTCGGGTTTTACGAAGTTTTTTCTCTTTAGCTTTCGCTGATGAGCGTTCATCACAGCTTTTAAAAAGTAAAAATCCCGAACATTGATAGATTTATTTATTTTATTTGTGCTTTCTAAAGTCGCTATCTTGCTTTCTTTTCCTAACTCTTTCACCAACATACTCCCTGGCATTTTTAAGTAGAGCATTTTCATAATCATCTGATCCTACAAAGTTTGCATCAACGATTCCCTCTTTATTTAAGACACTATTTGTAACCTCGATAATAGTTTGTAACTCTTTATCTATAAATCCAAGTCTTTTGTTTATTTTAGAGATTTCATTTTTCATCTCATCAAGAGTTATAATCTCTTCATCTTTTTCAGGAATCTCTCCATTTAAAATATATTTTTTTAAAGCCTCTGTCATAATTTCACTTTTTGTTATTTTGTTTTCTTTTGCATAATCATCAAGAAGATCATATATATCATTATGAACTCTTGCTACAATCCTAGTATTCTTTGCTTTCTGCATCTTCACTTACCTCCATATTTTCATCAAAGCTTATTAGCTTATTTAATACTTCCGTATTTTTTTCAATCACTTTTAGTGTCATATTTAAAAGCTCATTATATTTTGTTTCTATTTCTAACACTTCATTTCTTTTAGCAATTTCTGATAACTCATGTTTTAGAAACTCATTTCTTGACATACTACCTTTTAATTTATCAAGTTTAATTACTACCTCTTCAGGTACTTCTCTGATCTTTATATCTTTCAATTCTTATTCCTTTCATAAAACTACTAAATGTATAAAATAAATAGGACGTAGCCCATATTTATATTAAAAGAGCATAAGGAAAAACTGACCCCATATCGCATGGGGCATTGATAAAATCAATGGTTTGAAGTGGTGGCAGATTTCTGCTTTTGGCACACAATATTTTACGTTTTGGCACACATTTTTATACATTTTGACCTTTTTCCTCCTTTTTGGCACACAGTTGGCACACAGATTTTTTTGAAACACCAATTTTGGCACACAGTTGGCACACAAAATTTTTTGAAACAGCAATTTTGGCACACACTTGGCACACAAAATTTTCTGAAACATCAATTTTGGCACACATCTGGCACACAAAATTTTTTGAAACAGCAATTTTGGCACACACTTGGCACACAAAATTTTCTTAACATTTCTAGCGACTACTCTTCCTTTGGATATTATTTCATCTTTTAGCATACAAATAATCAATTAACTTTCATATTTTTTAGCTTTTTTATATCCTCTTTATCAGTTTTAATTCGTTTCTTGCAGTTCTTTATTTTATCTTCAATGATATTTTCCTCTTCTTTGTTTGACTTTATTCGATCCTCATAACTTGCCTTTTCTTCATCTGTTAGGTAGTCAATATTTTCCTTATAATCTCTTTGACTTTTTCTGATGTTATATAATTCTTCTTCATGCTTTTTTATTTTTAACTTCATTTTATTAACATGATCTTCTTTTTCTTTTATTAACATGGCATGCCTTTCCCTTAGATAATCAATTTCAGATTTATCATTTAATGCCATGTATTTTATATTATTTTTATTAAGGACAAGTTCTACATAATCAGAATCCCCTATATCGCCAATATCTGTAATTTTAGGTGCAACAAAAAGGCTTATTTCTCTGAAATTTCCTTTTAAGTTTTTTATCCTAAGTACTGTGTACATTGGTTTGTTATATACTTCTTGAACCTTTATATCTTCTGAGCTACCTTCAGTCTTTGAAACTATATAGTAATACTCATCAATGTTATCGTTTGAATTATTATCAAGATCAAGCTGTACTTCCATCTCTTTTTTATCTTTATCATACGTAGCATGAACAAGAGTTACGCTTCTATTTTGCATATATGAAATCTTATCTCCTATTTTACTTTCCTCTCTTAAAGGCTCATGTATATATAATTTTGATGTAAAAAATAGGAGATAAATGCAAAAAATAATAAGTAAAGAATATAGAATTTTTTTAATATCTGTATTTCCCATTAATCTATCCTTTTCAATAAAAAACAAGGCTCTAATTTCGCTTTTAAGCGACTTTTAAAGCCTTGTCATAGTTTTATACCTTTAATTTATTCCCTTACAAAATCTATATCATCTGTTTCAGTATTTAGATCATTTTCCTTCTCCTCATCTTTTAAAAAATTCACTTGTGATTTATTTTCCACTTCTGAAAGATCAGATAAAGCCTCTTTATTTAGTTTTTCTTTAATATCGTTAAGCATCTCATCAGCAGTTTGGTAGGTATCTTTTGTTATAATATCCCCATTAAGTTCCTTTGATAGCTCAAGATTATTTAGATTAACTTTAACTTTTAACTTTCCTTCTGATATATCTTCGCTTACAAGTATAAGTTCTTCCATATCTTTTAAATTAGAAATGTTTTCTTTAATCATATCTTCTTTCCTAAGATATGTCTTAATCTCTTTTTTTAATTTTTCCATAGGAGAAATATCTGACTGTGCCTCAGATTTTATCATGTTATTAACCTCTGTCTGCCTTGCTTTTTTAGTCTTATATTCCTCCTCATATTTAAAAGGGATATTTAACTGATTCTTAATATCGGACAATCTATCTTTATCCTGTTTTAGATTCTCTTCTTCATTTTTTACAATATCAGGGAGTTTATTTAATAAATTATCCATTCTTACAAAATTACCAATTTCGGTGTGAGAAAATTCAAGGAGTAAAGTACTACATCTTTTAAGTTGAACCTGTCTTTCTCTCATGTCCCATGAGAAAGGCATCTTACAAAGATAAATATCAAAGCCTCTATATTCTCCAATCTTTTCTTCCTGGTCAAATTTACTTGCAGAAATTATTTTTTTTAATCTTATACCTGCCTCTCTTTTGTCAGTATATTCCGTTTCTTTTATTTTAATTTTAAAATCAGCTTTTTCTTCATTTTCTATGTAGGATAAATCCTTTTTTAAGTTTTCAATTCTCTCCTCTCTTCCTTTAATTTTGCGTGGTAAAAATAGTTTCATCTCATCTTGCATTTGATAATATTTCTTCTTGTAACTATTTCTTAATTGCTCTAGTTTCATCATCTCAGAATCTAGTTCCGCCTTCTCTTTGATCAAGGGATTGTTTATCGCAATAGCTTTAGCAGTTGAAGCCTCAAAGGTTAAAGTATCAAAACTGTCGATCCTTCGCTCAGGTGTTTTTGATGTTAAAAGCTGATTTATACCCTTTTGTTTTTGTATTATCATATCCCATGAGTAGGCATCAAATGTCCCTTTAGCAATATATCTATAAATATCAACTTCAGAGTTCATATTGCCACGCCTTATAATACGCCCTTCTCTTTGCTCAAGATCAGCAGGTCTCCAAGGTACATCCATATGGTGTAGTGCCACAAGTCTATCTTGTACATTCATTCCTTGCCCCATTTTCCTTGTTGAGCCAATTAGAATTCTTACTCTACCATCTTTTACAGATTGGAAAAGTTCCTGGAGTTTTTTCTCATTTCCATCTGCCTCATGAATGTACTTTATTTCTTCCTCGGGAATCCCATTTTTTATTAGATTGCTTTTTATTTCATCGTAAATATTGAATTTATCAGATGGTACTGATTGGTCGCAAAATATAAGCTGTGTTCCTAGTATATCTTCAGTCTCTTTATATATATCAAATACCTTTTCAGAACACATAGTAGACTTTGTAACTTCATTTACAAGACTTTCATCTATGAGCCTAGTATCAAGTGCTATTGTTCTTCCGTCATTTGTTACAAGAAGCATGTTATCTACTTCGGGTTCTACTTTTTTATCTATTATGTCATCAATCCTATCTGATAAGTCATCAATTAAGCTTTGAGTTAATTCACTTATTGGGATCTCTACATTGTGATAATTTGCCTTTGGAACGTCAAGATCTAGATCATTTGCAGTTACAACATCTGCTGATGTATGCCATACATTAATTAAATCTGTTGTATTTTTAAAACTTGTAAATCTTCTGTGTATGTTATAACCTTTTCCATCTACAGACATATCTACGCTATTTTCTATGACACCATATTGAGATGCCCAAGAATCAAAGAAATCTATTCCCTGTTCTTCGAGCTGATCAGGCTGTAAATACCTCATCATAGAATATAATTCACAAAGAGTATTTGTAACTGGTGTACCTGTTGCAAAAGTAATTCCTGAATAACCAGTCATATTATTTAAATACCTTGTTTTATATAGCATATCCGTTGTCTTTTTGTTTCCTGCGGTGTTAATTCCACGCACATTGGTTAGTGAAGTATGAACGTGTAAATTTTTATACTCATGAGCTTCATCTACATATAGATTGTCTATCCCTAGCTCTTCAAACGTTAAAACATCATCGTGCTTCATATCAAGCATTTTCTTAAGATTTTTTTCAAGTCTTTCTATCTCCCCTGTAATTTTCTTTACTGAAAAAGCACTTTCACCATTTTCAATTGCAATCTCCCTATAATTTTTTAAGTCAGATAAATCCTTTGAAATTTCGTTATTAATAAATTCATTTGACATTGGGATCATTCCAAATTGTTCGTGGCTCATAATGATTGCATCGTATTCCCCTATTGCAATTTTATTTAAAAATCTTTTTCTTTTCTTCTTTTGAAATTCATTTTTTCTAGTCACAAGAACGTTTGAAGATGGATATAACTTTTGAAACTCTCTTGCCCATTGCTCAACTAGTGGCTTTGGAACAACAAATAATGCTTTATTTGATATACCAATACGCTTTTTCTCCATAGCAGAGGTGATCATAGTATATGTCTTTCCTGCTCCAACAGTATGAGCAAGAAGAGTGTTTCTTCCTGAATATATTTGCCTTGCTATAGCATTTTTTTGATGCTCTCTTAGCTTTATCTCTTCATTCATACCTACTGGCTTAATTATTGTACCGTCATATGTTCTTGGCACATATACATTAAATATATTATTGTACTTTTCAACTAGTAAATTTCGCCTTTTTTCATCTTTAAATATCCAGTCTTTAAATTCTCCTTCTATTTCCTCAGCCTTTTGTTGTGCAAGAAGTGTTTCCTCTTTATTTATTACATACTCATTTTCTCCTACTTTATCTTTCACTTCTATGCTTCTCATATTAAGCATACGTTCCATTATTTCAAGGGCATTCATTCTTAGTGTTCCAAATGTTTCAGTTGCCCTAATAGTTGAATTATAGAAATTTTTTCGTGAAATATCATACTTATTTATAACCTTTGCATATGAAACTTTTGGACGAGAATATGAGTATACATTATTATTTAAGATTATTTCTTCTATAAACTGTTCATAATATGAGTTATCTATCCACCTTGATCCAATTTGTACTTCAATATCTCCTGCTGTTAGTTTTTGAGGCAAAGTATCTTTAAGTAATTCAAGCTGTGATGAATATATGTTTATTTCCTTACTTATTCTTTCTTTCTCAGAATCCGAAATTGAAAGAGAAAACTCATTAAGATCTTTTCTTAAACTGTCTATTTTATTATTTACAAGTTCAATCTTCTTTCCAATATTCCCTGACAAATATTCATCATTTGTTACATAATCACCATCTGTCTTTTTGTATATAAAACCGTTAAGATCTTCTATGATTTCATCTTCACTTTTTGAAAGAAGGTTCCTCATATATACAAGATCTACTTCACCTCTATTTTGCATACTTAATGAAAGTGCATCAACAGAGTTATCAGCATGCGTTATCTCAACATATGGCTTTATGGTACGTTTAGTAAATATATCCGCAAGTCCTAAAAACTCATTATTATCTCCAAGATTTTCAAGGCTTTCAAGCAGTGGATATGTCGTGTCATCGCTAAACACATTTTTATTTCCTCGTGATGTAATTCTGCCATGCTTTTCTACAAACTTAGTATATAAATCATACAATTCTTTTTGAGCTGTCTTGATCTCAATTTCACTATAGTTATTAACTTGATAGTTTATTACATCTTTTAGCTTTCTTCTAATTTCTATTAAGCCTTTTACACGCTCTATACCTTTAGTGCTTGACACTCTATTTTTATATAATAGATCATTTTCCCTATAATAAACTTCCTCATCGACTATACCGAAAGTATAATTTTGAATATCATATTTTTCTTCGTAGTTTATAGCTTCCTCTATATCTACATCATTAGCCTCTATTTCATCTTTAGTTTCGATGTTTTGATATATATCATTAGGCACATGTAATAGAGCCTTATCCATGTACTCATCAAGTGTTTCACCGTCATTTATTACTACAGATTTTGTAGGCTGTCCATATCTATCCGTTTTTGTTATCAGATGACCGAGTACATTATCAGGATTATCAATAAAATATTTATTTATTTTGCCATCATCATATATCACATTGCCATAGGAACACTCATCCCAAAATTTATTCTGTGCTTCTATTATGCTAAGTTCCTTTTCTCTTTTCTTAAAGATTAAAATGTCTGACTCTACAGTTGTTCCAGCAAACGATTTGAATGTATCTTGAGGAAGTTTAAAGGCTGAAACAAGTTCAGCCTTTGTATATGTAAGCCTTAATAGTCTTTCATTATTAAATGAACCTGAAGAAGTAATAACGGCTGTTATTCCTCCTGGTCTTGTCTTATCAAGCGATTTTAAGATAAAATAATCATGCAGATTTAAATGTAGATTATTATACTCGCTATCAAATGGTGCTGTTTTTCCAAATGGTACATTACCTATTACAAGATCCATGCTGTTGTCTTTAATATTTGAAGATTCAAAGCCTGTGTTAGATATTTTTGCACTTGGATAAAGCTGTTTTGCAATATCTGAAGATAACTTATCAATTTCAACACCAGTAAGAGTGCTTTTATCCTTTATCTCTTTTGGCATCAATCCAAAAAAGTTTCCTATCCCCATAGATGGCTCTAAAATGCTTCCCCCTTTAAATCCTAATTTATCTAAGGCTTTGTACATAAATTTTATTGTATCTTCTGGGGTATAAAATGCAGATGTTGTTGTTCTATATGCACTTTCATATTCGCTTGATGTCATATTTTCTTTTAACTTCTCTTGTGCTTTTCTAAATCTGCCTTTTGCATTAACATCAAATACTTTAGATAAACCGCCCCAGCCTACATACTTTGATAGAATTTCCTGTTCTTCTCTATTAGCAAGCCTTTTTTCTTTTTTTAGTTTCTTTAAAGTATCTATACATAGAATATTCTGATCTAATCTTTCACCTTCTGTTAAACTTTCAGAATTAAAGATTTTATCTGTCTTAAAATCTCTTGCATTATCCTTGTTTATATCTTCTTCTTTGCTTTCTACTTCTTCTATTATTTCAGTCTCTTTTTTTATCTCTTGTGATAACTCACTTTTTATACTGTCTATTTCATTTTGATAATCACTTATAGGAGCTATTATGTTCATTCCACCTGATAATACAAGAGAAAGAATTGGATCTGTATTTATCTCTTTAAGAGTAATCTTATCATCTTCAATACTTCTTATTTCATAATTTTTGCCGTCTTTTTTAAATGTTTTACCTATTAGATTTTCATTATCTAATAGTATATAGTCTTTAATTTTATATATGGCAAAATTTTCATTGTCCATGAAATACTCTATCTTTTTTGAATCGGCATAACTTTTCCCTTTATATAGAGTATATTCCTTGTCATTAACAGAAACTTTGCTCTCTGTTTCTTCAAGCTCTGCAAGTTTTAATTTTACTTTTGGAATTATAATAAAATCATAGCCTACTTTTACTGCAATATCTTCTTCTATCTCGTTATCATCTAAAGGTCTATCAATACCAGGTTTAACATCAGTATCTAAAGCTATATTCTGTCCTTCTATTACATTATTTAGTGCCTCTTCTATATTTAGTCCGAGTATATCTCCAGCATAAAGATAGAAGTCTTTATTTATCCTAACGCTATCTCCTATATCAACTCTGCTGTGTGATATAATTTCTGAGTTATATACTTCATTTATGTAAAACTTGTAGTAGCCTTCCTCTTGTGTAAACACTTTTTCATCTAGGTTAATTATCTTGCTTAAAATATCAGGTGTCATGATCTTCCCAGTATAATTTTCTGGAAATTCACTTGATGTTTCGTTAAATTCTACATAAAGAGTTCTTTCTTTTACATAATAGTCGCTTAAATTATATATGTTAGTAAATTTATCATCGGTAATAAGCTTTTTTAGTTTTTCTTCCTGGTATAAATTCTGACATTTATAGATAGGAAATATCTTCTCAAAATTTTTTATCACAAGGCTAGATAATGCAAAGTTAAAATCTTTATTAAATATCTGATAATCTTCTTTTGATAGAGGAATAAAGCTTTCATCTACTCCTACCAGGTAACTATCTTCATTAAAAAAAGAAACTGTTTTATCAGTTTCCTTTTTTAAATCTTTAAAAGATATTTGTTCTTCATTCTCTAATACTCTTTTACGAACTCCCAAAGGTATTCCTTTAGAAGAGAGTCTTTCTCTAGTGGATTCATTCCCGCCATTGTCCTTAGTAAGGTCTCCCTTTCCCTCTCCCAGGCTTTGTTGAACTCCAGGATATAAAGGATCATTTCCTGATTCTCGATTAGCTCGTTGTACTTTTCTATCTCGTGATCCTCCATGTACTCCATCTTCATTATTCCTTGGTTCATCATTATCGTTTCTGCCTCTACGCTCATCAGGTATTCCTTGTATGCCTCTTCTGTCATCTTTTTTATCCTTCCTTTCTTGCCTTTTAAAATTATATGTTAGATACTTCATATAATCTAGTATATACTCTGCCGTCTCATTTATTTTCGCATATGTATTTGTAAAGTCATCTTTAGAGATATTATTATTGAATTTATCAAATACATCTTCCCTTTCATCTCTTATATATTTAGGATCATAGCCAAGTCTAAATAATGTGATAAAAGATGTAGTGTCAATAGCAAACCTAGACATGAAATCATCTGAGAATTCATCTTTTAGTATGCTTTCGCTTATGCTATATATTAGATCTTTTGTTTCAAATGCTACTGGAATATCAAATTCGCTTTTTGCTTGTTTTATTATTTTATCTTCATATTTTAGATCATATTTCCACGCATATGATTTTCCTTTATATATAAGGCTTGAAATATCATAAAGCTCTTTACCATCTATTATAATTGGCTTTGCTTTTTCATCAACTATATTTCCTAACTTTTCCCATATATTTTTGCTTGCAACGTATGTAGCCTTTTCGTTCTGAGATAAAATTTCAAGTTGTGAATTTAAGTCATATTTATATAGATAACTTGCACTTATTAAATATTGTAAAAAAATCTTTTTATTTTTTAAATCAGTTATATTCATGTTTTCCCTACCTTATCAGAGTATAAAATATTTTAATTAGCTCCTCCCTTGTACTTTCATAATATATAGCTGTTGCACCAATGCTTGCAAGGGCTACAAGCAAGATGCTTGATAATATCTTTATAAGTAAAAAAAATGTTCTGATGAGAAATTTCACCATGTTATTTTTTTCAACAACTTTTATGTTTTTATCTTCAACCTTATATTTTTTTCTTAATTCTTCCTGGTGAGAGGCTTCTTTTATAGCATCACCTAGTTGATTTTTATACATAACTTACCTCCCAAATATTCTTTTAAATAAACCTGGCTTTTTAATTTCATTTTCATTAAATGCTATTTCAAGCATCTTTGAAAATATATCAGCATTATCATAATTTAGTATGAATTTATCAGGTGTAAATCCAAGTGGAAAGGTATATTTTTTTAGATATGAAGATTGTATTGTCAGAATATTTTCAAATTGTTCGCTCGATACATAATTATATAAATAAAAAGCACTATTTATTTTATAGTCATTTACACACGCTGTTGTTATTTGAGTTGACTTTATCATCTCATCAGGCTCATATCCACATATAAAGATTATTATGTCCTTTTCAAATAGACTATTATCTTCAAAATCTATTTCTCCATAGTCATAAATAAGATAATTATAGTGTTCTTTTTTTATGCTATTTATCTTTTTTATGTTAGTATATATATCTACATTTTGAATTCTTACGCCATCACTTTCTATTATTTTATATGCTTCATCTTCTGCGATCTTTACAAAGTTATTTGCAAAACTGTTTTTGTTTACTTCTATCACGCACGCATTATTTTCTCCATTAAGATTAAGCGTTTTAGCAAGCTGTATAGCTGTTGTGGTAGTTCCTATTCTTTTTATACAGCCTGCTATTCCTATACTTATTGTTTTGCTAGTCTCATTTAATTGCCTTATTTTAGAAAGTGTAGGATTATCTTCCTTTAACTTGTCATTAAAGCTTTCTTTTAACTTTATATAGTCTTTATCGGCTTCATATTCACACTTTAAAGATGTATTTTCTATAAAATCGTCTCTAATACTTCCTTGATCTTTACTTGTGATAATTTTACTATATCCTAGCCCCTTAAAATCCTTTATGATTTTACTTTCTATGCTATAGCCACTAGCCACTAAAAATACATCAAGATTTTTAGCCTGCCTTATTCCTTCAACAGATTTTAATATATTTAGTTCATCATCATTAAACACATTTATATCAATGACTACATTGCTGATTTCTGTATTTAGAATATTATTTTTAATTTCATCTACGCTAGTTGCTTTTTCAAAAATTACTGTCTCAAATTCAATGTCATCAATATATTTTTTTGAAAGCTGTGTTATCGCATAAGCTTCTGATGTATTCCTTAAGCCAACATATAAATACTTCATTTCACTACTCCTCTTTTTTATCAAATTTTTCTATAAAGTCGTTGCCATCGATTGTATAAATGTTATCTTTATATTTAATTTTAACCTCAACAAACCCTTCTTTTATTATCTCGACTTTATCGCCTTTATTAAGTTCTATCCCCTCTTTAAGTTTATACGCCTCTTCTTTATCATATACCGCTATATCACCTTCAAGATTATCTCCTGTGTCTTCCTTTAGATTTTTATCTTCACTTTTTTTATTATATGTATTTTGCTCCTGCATTTGTAAATTACTATTTTCTACTAACTCTTTCCTGGTTTCCTCTTTTGCTTTATGAATTTGTCCACCATAAAAAACAAGACATATTATTAACACTATAACTATGCCTAATGCTATTATTTTAAATTTATGAGTTTTATATATTTCCTTAATCATTTTACTTAAGTTTAATTCCATGCTTTTCTCCTTTTTTATATAAAAAACAAGGCTCTAATTTCGCTTCTAAGCGACTTTTAAAGTCTTGTCATATATAATTGTTCGGGTTTTACAAGGTTTTTTCTATTAAGCTTCAGTCGATTAGCGTTCATCAACTGATGTATGCGGAGTAAAATCCGAACATTCAAGAAATCTGTACCTTTTTATCTTTTGTTTATATTGCTTTAATCACTCCTAAGTGGCACTTCTATTTTTGTGTATTTATTGCCATCAAGAAGTAAATAGTCATCGATGAATTCACCGTACATTCTCTTATCATTTGCAAATACGATTATATGATTTTTCCCCTTTTCATCATCAACTCTCCATCTTCCTTCTTGTGCAGGCATTGGCTCACTATACCCATCTTCAATGTATAGATAGCAAAGTCCTTCCGATAAAAGTGTAAGCTCATAATAATGATCTGTTTCGCCTATTTTAAAGTGAGTACCCCATCGCATTGCCTTTTTTCCTTTCTCTAGGCTTTCCTTATCATATTTTTTATTTATTTCTTCTTTTCGTTTTTCTGCAAGGCTCTTTATATTTTCTTGATTATTTTCTATTATTTCATCATCTTTACCAGGTATTTTATTTTTTTGATCTTCTCCAAAAGGTAGTATCATGAAAAAGAAAAATACTGCAACAATAAATAGAAATATAATCACATATTTTATTTTGGTATTCATTTCTTCTCCTTATAAACCTAAGTATGGTGCAGGATTAACAGCATTATTAAATGCATTTGCTCCAACCCTTATTTCAAAATGTAAATGTGGGCCCGTTGACCATCCTGTACTTCCTACTTCAGCAATCTTTTCGCCTTTTTTGACTTTTTTACCAGGAGATGTTGTTAATTTACTTGCATGAGCATATAAGGTGAATTTGTTATTACCATGATCTATTACTACATGTTTACCGTAGCCTGTACTATCCCAGCCCAAAGTAATTATAGTCCCTGAATCAGAGGCAAGTATATCTGTACCATATGGTGCTCCAAAGTCAATCCCTGAATGGAAATGTCTTCTTCCATCTATACCCCTATATCCAAATGGTGAGGTTATAGTATAAGTTCTTGGAAGTGGATAAATAAATTCTCCTGTACCCTTTTTAGACCCAAAATTTGAGCCTACATATCCTGTAGCACTGACTTTACCATTTTTTAGACTTCCGTCTGCTTCAAACCTTTCGCCGTTTACCGTACCAGTAAACTTTACTTTGCCATTTTCAATTTTGCCACTAAATTTAATATCTACTTTTTGATATTTAGAAATAGATTTTATAGTTCCAAAGTCGGAGTTTACTTTTTCGTGTGTTGCTGAAACTTTTCTTTCTGTGCCTTTTGCCGTTATAAATTCAACAACAGAATGATCATATTTTTGATACTGATGTTTTGGATCAGTATGAGCATCTGCTTTTTGATCACCTATGACCGCTTTTATCTTCTTTGTACTACCGTCAGGTTGCAAGAATTCTATAATAAATTTATCGCCCATAGTCTTTGAATAGTAAGAACCCAGGGCAACAATGTACATTCCTTTATATTTTCTATATACACCATCATCTTTACTATTTACGCTATGAACAATTTTATATGCAGGGGCAGTTGTATTTGTGATTGTATTACAAGGTTCGATTACTTTTTTAGTAAGACTTGCAGGAGGTCCTGGAAGCTCCATGCGAGCAAAGCTATTTTTACTATACCTACCTTCTAATTTATTTCTGTGTTTTGTACCTGTAAAAACAAATTCACTCCCCTCATAAATCACTTTATATTTAACACTATTACCATTTATTTCGGCTTCTATAGTAATTGGAACCATATACGAGCCTGAATCAGGATCCCCTATATTTTTCCCTGCAATATATGTGTACATACCTGCTACAGCACCAATAATTATCAAAGAAAAAATGAAAATAATAATGATTATAATAGATATTATCTTAATCATCTTTTTCATTTCTATGCACCGCCTGCAAATATATTAAGTTCTGATTCGGTTACATATATATCTTCTATTTCTATGTTTCTATCGCCTGAAATTTGCAAAATACATTGTCCCCTCTTAAAAGTAGGTATTTTGCTAAGTTCTCTTTCTGTTAAACCCTCACCAAACACTCTCCTTAATTTTGATACATCGGATTCATCTTGTTTAAGTAAGAAGCGATAATCTGTTAGTGCAAAAAGCGATTTGATCCTTTCTACATCTTTGCTATCAGAGTTATCAGGCACATAGTCTGACATTCTTTGGCTTGCAAGTCCTATGCCTGAAAAATACTTTCTTCCTTGACGCTCCATTTCAAAGAGTGAATCAATTGCAGCCGTCTTATTTGCATTGATTGAAATGTGGCTTTCATCAAGCACCATTAGATTTTTTCTTGCACTTGATTCAGAAATTATCCCTGATTCAAAAAGCTCCTTTTGTTCTTTTCCTGATATGATGAAATCTGCCCATACAGAACTCATTGTCGAAAAGAGCTGTGCATCAAATACCTTGTCCTCCATACTCCTAAGAGCCACCATGTTATAGCACACTAAATTTTCATTAAATAGGTTATCTCCTTTTGTATATCCATCAAAAATATGTTTATATGTTGTACATATATCTTCAAACATAAGCTCAATTTTTAACACGTATTCTTTATGTTCTTCTCTTATGCCAAGAATGTTAAGCTGATTGTTTTTTATTGCCTGTTTTATAAAGCTGGTAAAATCAGAGGCAGTAGGAAATTCATCGCTTTTCATTTTTGTAATATCTTTAATTATATTTCCTTCGTTATCCAGTATTTCATAGCCTTGATAAATTCCGTTAAGTAACTTTTTAAATATTAAAAGCTCTTCTTCAGTTGCTTCCTTTTTTAGGTATTTATAGATTGTTACCATTTTAGATATATGTTTTGTATATGCAGTTTTTAAAGTTTCATCAGGGAAGATGTGAAACATATTTATTATATTTCTTCCTGTACCATCAAGATATATTGTTCTTCCTCCTAAGTATTTAACAAGTTTTTCAAAGTCCCCTTCAACATCAAATATCCTGACTTTATCTCCTACAAGTATTCTTTCAAGTATAATTTTTTTAAGAGCAGTTGATTTACCACTTCCAGACTTTCCTACAAGTAAAAAGTTATATGCAAGCCTTCTATCGGTTTTGTGAAAAGTATCTAAGAACACACACCCTCCTGTCGGTGTTTTACCAAAGTATGCACCATGTGGATCTTGTAGTGAGCTAAAATGGAAAGGATCGCCAAGTGCAATTACTGATGATAATATCGGCTGACCTTTCCTAGAATATATGTTTTGTTGCTGTGCCTTATATGGTCTAAAGACATTAAGATAATCATTTTTAGGTTCATGAAGGCATATACCAACCTTATAGCTTGTATTTAATGTTTCAAATATAACTTTAATTTTCCGTTCAAGATCCTCTCTTGTCTTTGCTGGTACATATATCCTAATACATATGATCTTCATAACTTCATCAAAAGAGTTAATTTCATCATACATAATTTCAAGTTGATGATATATATCTCTTGATTTTCTAAATTCACTTTCATTTTTTGCAGAATTCATTCTGCTTCCCTGCTCATCTAGTGATTTAGATAGATTTGAAATTACTATATTTTTATTAATACTTGAAATATCAATTACTGTTATACTTTCTTCAAAGGCTAAAAGCTCAGAAATCCAGTTTTCATGGACTTGCTTTGGGTAGCCATAAATGTATACACATGTTTCATAACCTGTACCTGTTTTTGTATATGCAGGATCAGAAAAATTTACTCCTCCAATCGGTGATATTTTATTAATAAACTCGATGTCCATCTTTTCACGTTCTGCGTCTGAAAGCTCATTTATCTGAAAGACATCTTTAGTTTTTTTCTTAGCCTTATCTAATGTGTTTTTTATATTTAAAGCCATTTGTTATTCCTTTCTTAATCTAAATTAAAAGTTTAAATTTTTATTATTAAGTAAAAAGAATTGCTCTTTTTTTATCTCTTTTGATACTGGTAAAACGAGGTTATTATATGTATTTAAAGTAACCATAATTCTCGTATAATGCTCATTATACTGTGCTAGATTTTTTGAAAAAAAGAAAAGCAAAAAACTTCTATTAACATAATTTTCATGTATCCATACAAGATCCTTAATGCGAAGGCTAATAAGTTCCTGATATAAAGGATTTTCTGTTTCTTCTAATTTCGCTCTAAGATATGCCTCTTGTTTACTTGTTGATACTGGGAAAAAAGAGGAGATGATTTTTAGATCATCTCCATATATAGAAAAAAGTTTTTCCCAAGTTAATCTTTTAAGCAAAATATCTGCATCACTCTCATTTTGCGGATCATAGCAGACAATTTCAAAGCAGTCTACTATAGTCCCATCTTTCATCTTCCCTACTCCAAGTTCTTCATCAAAAGCCACAACTTCAATTAAGTTTTCCATGCCCAGCTTTTCTTTATTATTAGATTTCTTCATATGCTTTTACCTCTTGTTTTTCTTCTGCTCCTTTATAACAGTATGCATTTCTCTTTAAGCTGAGAAAATATATTATTATGCTTTCATATATTTTCTTTTGCGGATTTTTTGCGTTTATCGGTCTTGTTAAAAAGATTGCAACTAGTACATTAAAAACTGTGTAAACAACTTGTAGCTTAGGTGAAACTAAAAATTTAAATGTATCCATAATTATTACAGAATAAATCGCTATAATGGCTAAATCTATTAGAAAAAATCCTTTGCCTATATATATGGACGACTTTATTTCTGATGGAATGTTTCCTATATTTTCATTCATAGTTTATCAATGCCTCCTTTTTTATATCGCTTTCCCTCTAGGTTTAATTCTTTTAGTCTTTTTGCGATATACAGTGTTATTTACGCTCTTCCCTTTTTGAATTATTTTTTTACTAGTATTTGAATAATTGACTTTCTTAATATTTCCTATAGCTTTAACGTTTTTTGATCTATTAATTCCTTTTAGATTAGATGCTCCATAATTAAGTTTTTTATTACCTGATGGAAGATTCTTGTTTTTATTAGTGCCTCTGCTTGATGGCATATCCTTATTTGATTTTGGATTAATGATTTTGCTTGATGGCATATCTTTGTTTGATTTTGCATTTATATCTTTGCTCGATGGCATATTCTTTCCTTTTAAGTTTTTATCGTTAATTCCATCTGCATGTGCCTTTTTATTATCCTGTGATGGCATAGTTTTATTATTAGCATTACTTGATTTCATATTGCCACGTTCATTTTTACTTGCAGATTCTTTATTGCCGTTTTTTCCGTCTTTGTCGTTTGATGGCATAGTTTTATCGTTTTTATTTAAAGTATTATTATTTTTTGTATTCCCTATAGACTTAATAGCACTCATGCTTTTACTTAAGCCTGATTTTGCCATTTTCCCACCTGCTTTAAATAAAGGTCTACTACCAAATCTTCCTACAGTAAATAGTCCTGCCATTCCCCAGCCTACGCTTCTAAGACCAAGGTCTACTCCTAATATTCTTTCCATTATGTTTGATCCGTCAATTAGTGACCAGGATAAACCAATTATAAATACAAATTTTAAAAATCCATTTACAGTTAAGGAATTTATATATGTCATTGCAAGAAAGTATATTCCAAGTATTGCACAAATTAAGAATATGCTTAAAAAAAGCATTAAAAACCCTTTGAGTGCTTCTTTCACTCTTTGCCCTGCTACTATATCTGTAACTGAAATTATTGGCATATATATTTGAGCCATTGCTACCTCTATAATAAGTCTAACTATTCTTATAAGAGTTAAAAGTAGTACAAAAACAGATGCAAAAAGTTCTAATATAAGCATTATCCAGCTTCTTATTTGATACCTATAGTAGTACTCTGTTATATAAAATTTATCAGTTAGTTTTACAGTCTCAAAATTCCCTTTGCTTTCGACATTGTATCTAAGCTTCTTTCTCCAAACATCAGGATTGATTAAATCGTCATTATTTTCATCGCCCATTCCTTCGTTTATAGATATGTACTTATAGTCATCAGTTCCTAATTTAAAGTCATTACTTGAATTGCCATATGTTGAAAATCGTGACATTGCTCCTGTTTTAGGATTTAGACTTTTATCAAGGACATTAAGATCTACTATTTGATCATAAATTAACCCTGATGCTATACTGTCTATCTTAAAGTTTTTATCTTCACTCCATGAAGAAACTGCATATTTTGATGCGTTAGTTGTTAAACTGCTCATCTTTTCAGTTATAACGGGCATTCCAAGAAGAATTACAAGCATGAGCATTAAACAGGTTGAAACATTTAACTGGTTTTCAAGTTTATTGCCAATTATAAGCCAAAGACCAACTATAACAATTGTTACTGTTAAAAATATCTTATAAAGCACTTTATATTTTCCGATAAGTCCTGCTAATTTATCACTTGTGCTAAATGTCATGAGTGAAAACACTCCATTAAATGATTTATATAGACCATCAACTATATATGCTAAAAACTTTGTTATCCCCCAACCTATTTGCCTTAAAATATCAATCCCAAAATTTCCTATACTGTCTAGTCCATTTTGACTTAATGTATGTAATGCTTTAAAAGTCCCATCATCTGCACCATATGAAATAATGGGAAGTAAAAATGTGAACAGTATAGCTGAAATTATGATTATTCTTCTTTTCCTTTTAGTTAACATAATATTCTCCCATATCTTTTGTCTCTTCTTGCATATAGTCATTTCTTGCCTTTTTTGATGTTAATACTTTGTTTAAATAGTAAAAATTATATTTATATCTATGTAGCTCCACATAGATTTTTGCAAGATATATTTTTTCTTTTATGCTGTTATTTTCGTTTTGCATACCCATTATGCAAAGGCTCTCTACATCTTCATATTTAACTATTCTTCCTCTCCTAGACATTTCTTCAAGTTTATCCTTAGTTAAGAGTATTTCTTCATCTTTTAAATTGGCATAACTTAAAGTTTGAAGGAGCATTTTTTCATCTCTTTTTAAGTATCTATCTTCAAGATTTAATATGAAAGAGTGAATGTGTTCCTCATATGGTTTATTAAAGTCTATAAAAAGGTTTCTCTTTCTTTGCCATGCGAAAAAATCAGATACTTTTACTGTGATATTGCTTAGATCAATATTATCTGTTCTTTCGATTTTAAAATTAGAAACAATATTAAAGTTATTTAGACTATATCTACTGTATTTTGTTATTAGCCTTTCAATATTTACAGATTTATATAATAGCTGTTTATCATTAAATATCTCAGGCATATACTCATACCTATATAACATTCTATTTTCTCCAATGTTTGCTATTGGATATGTTGTTATTGCTCTTCCATAATTATCTGTTCTTTTCATCGTTCTATGAATTATCATCTCGCCCATCTTAAGCTTTCCTAGTTCTTCTGCTGTAAGGAGCGGTCTTTCTTCAATAATTTCTGTTCTCTCCTTATTTAAAGATAGGAATTTACCACTTCTGTTGATGTTAACATAAGTTTCATTTCCAAGTAGTTTACTGAAATCTTCATTTGTTTCATTATCCCCTGCTTTTATGTATATCTTGTTACCGCAGTTTGAAATAATGGCTGTAGCCTCTTCTTTATATATGTCATGAATTGATGATAAGTCCTGAACAATTAGTGTATATATTAGATTTCTTCCAAGTCCTAGCTTTATTCTTGCACCCATGTCATTAAGTGCTGGAAGATTACCAAACTCATCTAATATAAAGTGAACTCTTCTTGGGACTTTCTTTTCCACCGTTGCTGATGCAAGCTTTGAAAGTGTCATATATACCTGGTCTATAAATATACTTGCAAGAAAGTTTTTTGATTGGTCATAGTCAGGCAGTCCTATGAATATTGCAAGTGGTTTTTCTCCAAAACCTATGTCAATAATATCGAAGCTGTTTTTGCTTGTCATTCTTTGTATATTAGTTGGAATAAAACTTGAAACCTTGCTGAAAAATGTTGATACAAGATCCCCTTTTGCTTTAGTTCCTGCGGTAAGTACGGTCGCATATTTAATTTTAGCAAAATTGCCTTCAGGTCTATTTGTAAAATAAACATCGAGTGTATTGTTAGAATTTAATTCAACTATTAAATTGATTACACTTCCTATTGTAATTTTATTTGCATTTCTTTTTGTTCTTTTAAATTTCTTCTTTTCATACCTATTTATATATTTTCCATCTTCTTTTCGGTTATATATTTTTTTATAAAAATATATAATTTCCTCAATTGTCTCTTTTTTAGGGATCTCTACATCGCCTCTTAATTTACCTTCTATATATAGATCGTTTAGATAATTTAATAATAGTATTTCTTTATCAAATATAGTTGGCTCTATGTTTTCTAAATTTAGCTTTTCTATAAACTTGCATAGAAAATATCTTTTGTATAAACTTGAAAATCTAACCTTTGCCCACTCTTCTTCAGACTTGTTTTCTTCTTCCTCATAAAATATTCTTTTTAACTCATTTTCCTTAATATCTTCTTTATAAGCATCTTCTATACAGGCATATACTCCTGCTGAAAAAAGATCTCTACTTCCTATATTAAAAAATGGCTGTGGATCGTTTGGATTGTCAGGAAAAAGAGAATGTGCTACAGATTCACACATTTGCTGTGTATTTGATGTATCATCATGCTTATTTTCAATTTCAAATTCATATTCATCTGTTATTAATTTAAGGGGATTAAAACACGCTGAAAACTCTAAATCAATTAAGTTTAAAATATGGCACTCGTACCCTCTTTTTTCAAGTTCAGGGATTTGCATAAATGCAAGTTCTAATTTGGGATCTGTTAAAATCATTGAGCATTTTTCCTCTGCTCTTGATATTGTTTCGCTCATCGGATTAACTATTATCTCGCCTTTACCTGATCTTGTTGTACCTAGCACTAAATTGTTTGTATTTGTATCGTCTATATATAAAGTTTCATTTTCTCGTGCAACAGGAATACCACCCATTCCCTTAAAACCTTCACCTTTTAATGGAATCCCTTTGTATTGTGATTTAATTTCTTCTCTAACGCTCCACCTTGCTGTACCTTTTTGACCTACATTTAAATTCCCATATGATACATTTATCTTGTAAGAAAATACCAGGTAGAGAATAAATGCTATTATTGGAAGTACGATAAATAAAAAAACAGAATGTAAGTATATAGTTTCTAACAGACTAATCTTATTACCTATATCTATTTCATTACTAAATCTAAAATCAAAATTGTCTACATAGTTTAAAAATATCATTAGTAAAAAGGAGCATACAATGTATGCTCCTATAAATATTCTTGTGTAGTTTTTGTGTTTTGAGGCAAATTGCTGAATCCACATTAGCCTCTTTCTATCAGTATTACTATCATAGGACGGATTATCTGCACCTTGCCCTGAGTTTTGCATTTTATAAAATTTTTCTTTGAAAAATTTCATTTTTATTCCTCTTTCTCTTTATGAAAACCAACCAAAAATTGTGTCTGCAAGAAAAACTGCACCAAGGATCATAGCTACTCCTATAAGAATCATAGGTATCCTTTCTTTAGCTTCGTCCTTTTGCCTTTGGCTTCCTATAATAAAGATTATGCCTATTATTACACCAACAATAATAATAAGTGGTTTAACCATATCTTTTCCAGTATCTTGTACTCCTTTACTTGCATCATTGGCTGCTTTTGTAAAGCCGTTTGCTGCAAATGAGGGAGATGTCATTAAATACACAAACATACTTGTTAAATATGCTGTGAAAACGCCTTTTATAGATAATATTTTATTAATTATTTTTCTCATTTTATACCTCTTTTAGAATCTTTCTAGTGTTTGTTCTAAACTTTCACTATAATTTATTTGTAAAAAATCGTCGACTTTATCTCTTGTATTAAGGTTAGTTTCGTCCATAACTTTAAGGAGCATATTCATAAATTCTTTATCAGTTAGCTCTATGCTTTTAGTTATGTCCCTATCTTTTGCTCTTATCACATAATACTGCCTTTTATCGAGGGCATCTTCAAAGATTAATAAATCTTTTTTGATTTCTGCCTCTTCATCAAGTCCTAACCTGATTAGCCTTTTTAGCTCCCTATACGACTTATCGTATATATCCATATCCCCTCCTTCCTATTCTCTCTCATTTCCATCTAGCTCAAGAGAATTTTTAGACGATTTTTCATCTATAGTTTTTTTAGTATAGCCACTTTTTTCATTTGACATTTCTCTATTTAACTCTTGTCCTGCACCTTGTTTAAAGTTTGTTGGTGGCTCAATTATGTGATCAATTTTCCCATCACAATACTTTTCAAGTAGTTGATCCATCTCTCTATTTATAGTGTTAGTTTTATCTATCTTTTCAATTACATAAAATGTGCTTCTGCCTTTAGAGTACTTTATTTCTTTCATATGAGCTACAAAGGTTAATTTGTCTCCCTTTTTGTAGTTACTTATAAGATCCTTTGCATTGTCATTCCAGCTCTCTATGTTTACATAGGTTGCTGGTCTACCTTTTCCATGAAATATGGTTAAATTAGATGATGCTCTTAGCACATTTTCTCCATTTTTAAGTTCAATGTTTTCTTTTTTTATGTCATTGGAAAGTACACCTGTTAAGATTTGTCTTGTTGACATGATTATTTCCCTTTCATTTAAAATGCCGTTTTCCTCTCTTACCTTTTTTAGTTTGTCATTATAGTCTTTTTCGTTTTGAGGTAGTTTTATTAAAACGGCTATTTCGCTAAAGTTTTGATTAATATATTCTTTTACACTCCCTGCGATTTTTATTCCACCACTATCATTATCTAGTGCTACAATTACTTTTTCTATATTCTTTTTATTAAGATGATAATTTAGTGCTTTTTCATATTTTGAGGCCCCTGATAATGCTAGATAATCCATGTCTTTATAGTCATAGCCATTTATTTTAGTAAGACTCATAATCGACATACTGTCAATTACACTCTCTGTTAATACAAGTGTTTTTGAGCCATTTTCTATATAAAAAGATTTTTCATAAGATGATCCTTCAACGTCTCCTAAAAACCTTGTGCCTCCTGTTCCCCTAAAACAACAAAATACTGGCTTATTATCTTCATAGGATACAAACACACAATTCCCTTTTTCGTCCTGGTAGATCATGTTTTTCTCTATCATTTCTTTTACAATGTCTGTATCAATTCCTCTAGTTTTTGTAAGATACGCATAGGCTCTCTTATTATCATCTGCACCTTTAGGTAAAATAAGGTCTTGTATCTCCTCCTTTCTGTTATTTTCTTTTTTTATGCTGTCTTGATTTTTAATTGCAGGTTTTGAAATGTTATATTTACCACCTAAATGCTTAAGTGCATCTTTGAAATCACTTCCAGTAAACTCCATATAAAAATCAATAACTGACCCGTAAGAATTGTTTGAATTTCTAAAGAACTTATTTCCATTTGCATTAATTCTAACGCTGTCATGCTCCTTTAAGGTGTAATAAGAACCTACTTTTTGCACTGTATACCCTAAATCTCCTGCAAGTGTTAAAATATCTACGGTGTCTTTAATGTTTTGAATATTATCCATCTAGCTGTTCCTTATTACTTTTCTTTTTAAGTATGAAAAGAATTAAAGAAATTAGAAGTGCTGTAAAAACTACTGCTCCTGCTATTAGTATCTTTTGTGTGCGTGTTAAGCCAATCTTCTCATATGTAACTTTTAAAGTGCTATCTACTAAGTCAAGATTTTCATAGGTTGCTGTAGCATCAAAGGTTTCATATTCATATTTAGCCGTATAGATATTGCTTTTTTGCATACCTGAATACACAGCATTTCTAACAGTTTGACCGTTCTCGTTATAATATCCTCCTTGCCAAGCTCCTCTATCTATCCTATATATGTTGCCATCAAGATTAAGATAATTTAAAATTTCATTAGGATAATTCCTAAACTCAGGAGCATTGTATGAAGATATTTCCTTGCCATTTAAAACATACACTTCTGTACCTTCAGATCCATAAAATTTTGCTGGCATAGTAAAAGGCACATTATATGTACTGCTAAGATTTCTTTCAGTATTTTTTAATGTGCCTTTTACGATTTTACCATCTTCTATCTCTATGTCTTTTTCTTTAGGTATTTGAGGTTCAGTTATATAGTTACTATATGTATCTGTTTTGGTTACTGTTTTTTTGTCATATTTTACATTATTTAGTTTATATTCTTGTCCTCCTAGGTTAATGTTTTTCTCTACTTCTTTTTCGGTAAGATCTTTATATTTTTTCTTTATGGTCTTTGGCTTACTATGTATATACTCAAACTCTTTCATTTTGTATTCTTTGCCATCAACCTTAATTCTTTTATATTTCTTATCTATCGCCTTATTTTCTATGTCTTTTGTTGTTACAGTTACATCATACTCCTTTGTTAAACTGCTTTCAGCAAAAGAAAATGTCGTAGATAAAAGAAAAAAACATAAAAGAATAACTATACTTTTCTTATTCATTTTATCTATTCTCTTTCATAATCTAACTCATGTTTATAATATGTTTCCTCTTCATTATCATACTTTTTTGATGCATCATTTTTAAGGTCTTTTAAATCAGGATTTACAAGTTGCATATCATTATTCATATACTCGTGATATATATTATCTAGTATGTTTTCATCTTCTATGGAGTTTTCAATTGACATTACACTTTTAAAATATTCTTTATGGTTGCTTCCACAGTAAAAAGATATACTTCTTTTTATGTCATCATATGAATTATATATAAGGTTTGTTGCCATTTGCAGAGAATTAAATTTTTCCCCAAACTCCCATGAATATTTTTGAGTTACTTTATCATAAAATATATTTTCTACTACCTGGTATTCCTTTCTTTTGTTATTAGCATCAAAAAGTATATATTTTTCATTGTTTTTTTGTATGATTAATTCGAAGCTAAATCATACTCTCCTTTCCATTTTTACTGTTTATGTCATAATACATTCAGATACTGTGGACTTTTAATTTGTTTTTTGTAGCTTGACTACTTGATAGGAGTGTATTGCCATCTCATTATCTGAATTGTTTATTAGCTGGATGTCGCCGGAGCATAGTTTCCGAGTACTTATATC
>JAQYRL010000028.1 GCA_028725765.1 Clostridiales bacterium | reverse complement strand
AAATCAAAATACTTATTTCCGTCAATATCTTCAAGTATATTTCCATTTGCCTTAGTAAACACTAGTGGGAAAGGATAGTTAAATGCTAAATTGTGTTGGACTCCTCCGGGAATTCTTGTTTTTGCAACATCTATCATTTCCTTACTTTTGGTGCATTTCTTCCCGTAATATTCTTCCTCATATTTCCTTAAAGCCTCAGGATCGATTGAATACATGGGACCCGCAATTAAATTATCCAGCTTGTTTACAATTTCCTTAACGCCCTGTCTGTTAATCATAATATCCTCCAAAAATATCCTATTGAAAAATTTTCTTAAAAAATTTTAAAAAATTTATTAAATATATAGTGAGTCGTGACTCATTTTGCGTTATAATCATTGTAACACCATTTTGATAATAATGAAACATCAAAAATAATCATTTGCTATAAAGTAAGGTAAAAAATGTGGAAAATGAAGTATTGCACAGCACTTTTTGAAAAACAAAATAAAGATAAGCAAAAACGGATAATCGAGGCAGCAATTTTGGAATTCTCCGAAAAAGGATTTGAAAATGCCAATACCAATAGAATTGCAAGAGAAGCCAACATTTCCGTAGGCTCATTGTTCAAGTATTTTAACAACAAAACAGATTTGTTCCTATACATAGTTAAACTAGCCGAGGCAGAACTGGAAAGCCAGATACATGGCGTACTATCTATGGAAAAAGATTTTTTTGATACCGTTGATATGATATTATCCTTAATACATGAGTATTCAAAAACGGATAAGGCACTAGTTAGACTCTACCATGAGATGACATCAATCGGTCAGTCATCCCTGGTTGAAACAGTGGTATCAACCTTAGAGAAGGTGGCAGGTAGCGAATATAAGACGATGATTAAGGACGCCCAAGATAGAGGAGAGATAAGAGCAGATGTGGATCCGGCTGTTGTCGCGTTTATTTTGGACAATATCTTCATGTCGCTGCAGTTCTCATACGCAATGCCATATTATCAGCTTAGAAAAAGACTTTTTGTTGGCGAAGATATAGACGACAAGAAGATAATTCAAGAAACCATGTCTATTTTGCGAAACGCTCTAAGTTCAAAAGAGGCGCAAGATTCTAAATAAACTATCAATAAGCTAAAAATAAGATGAGAATGGAGAGGCGTAGAGCCTATTATAGTAATATTTAAACTTGAAGCTCAAGAAGGAGGAAGAAAAGGTGAATATTATCAGTTATGACATTGGAACCACTGGGGTGAAGACCTGTCTTTTCGAAGCAACGGACAGAATCAAATTAATAGCCTCAGCCTTTGACGGATACGACATAAAAATCAGTCATGATGGTTCCGCAGAACAAGATCCGGACCAGTGGTGGAGCGCCATAATTAATTCAACAAGGGAAATCATAAGCGAGGACACCAAGGTTGATGCAATAAGTTTCTGCTCGCAGATGCAGAGCCTCGTACTTGTTGATAAGGAAGGCAGGCACCTAAGACCTTCCATGAGCTACATGGATCAGAGGGCAGGCGAAATCAAGAAAAAAATTCTTGAAAAAGGCGTCAAGGTATCAGGAATCAATGTGAATAAACTCCTAAGAAGCCTCTATCACACAGGAGCGGTGTCAGGCTCTGTGAAGGATCCGGTTTGGAAATACCTTTGGGTTAAGGAAAATGAGCCGGAAATATTTGCGAAAGTCTATAAATGGCTTGACGTTAAGGAAGCAATAATTGCCAGGATGACAAAAGAGTTTATCATGAGTGAAGACAGTGCTTTTGCGACTTTAATCTATGAGATGAGATCGAAAGAAAAGGTCTTCAGCAAGAGCGTAATGAAGATGCTCGGGGTAGATCCAAAGCATATGCCAAAGATTATTTCTTCAGAGGACGTTGCAGGCTACTTAACAAAAGAGTCAGCCGAAGAGTTAGGTCTCAAAGAAGGGATTCCTGTTTATGCCGGGGGAGGCGATGCTTCACTAATTGGAGTTGGAGCAGGTGCCATCATGCCGGGAGACACCCACGTATATATGGGAACATCAGGCTGGGTATCTACCGTAACAACCAAAACTTTAATCGACACAAATGCAATGGTTGCTTCGGTAGTCGGAGCCTTTGAGGGGAAATACAACTATTTTGCTGAACTGGAAACCGCCGGCAAGTGTCTTGAGTGGGTCAAGGACCACATGGTTGTAGATGAAATTAACGCTTACATCGACAAAAAATCTATAACAGAGACCGAGGCCGTATATACCTCGCTTTATGAATATCTTTCGGAAGTAATGCTTAGAGCAAAACCGGGCTCTGACGGTGTAATCTTCACCCCTTGGCTCCACGGGAATAGATGCCCGTTTGAGGATTCAAACGCGAGAGGAATGTTTTTCAACATTTCGCTAGATACGGGAAAAACAGAAATGCTTCGTGCTGTTATTGAAGGGGTTTGCTATCATCTGAGATGGTTCTTTGAGGTGCAGGACAAAAAACTCAAAACTTCAGAGGTCGTGCGCTTCGTCGGCGGTGGAGCTCACTCAAAAACTACGAGCCAAATCCTGGCAGACGTAACAGGCAAAACGATTGTCACGGTAAAAGA
>JAQYRL010000027.1 GCA_028725765.1 Clostridiales bacterium | reverse complement strand
AGCCTGTCTATTAAACATTCTATTTACTATTGATACTGCTTCTGCTCTCGTGATAGGTGCATCAGGTTTAAATGTTCCATCTGAATATCCAGTGATCCAACCTTGTGCCTTAACTTGTGATATTACATCTCTTGCCCAGTGATTTAAAGGTACGTCTACAAAGTTTTCTGTTGCAAGTTTTTTGTCAGTTATATACTTTGATGCAATGGAAGCAAATTCAGCTCTTGTAATGCTATTATTAGGTTTAAATGTTCCATCTGGATATCCCTTTATGATTCCCTTAGAAGTCAATTTCATTAAACTTTCTGTAAACCAATCACCTTGTTTTACATCGCTAAACTTGTCTTCAAAAACTGCGAAAGTATTCTTTTGAGTCAACCTTGCAAATATAGCAGCCACTTCTGCTCTCTGAATTTCTCCATCGGGTCTGACTGTGCCATCTGGATAGCCAGTGATATATGCCTCATGTCTTTCTACCCTTGGTTCAGCTTTAGAAGCTTCAACCTTTGGAGCAATTGGTGTCAAAGGAGCAACAGTCCTTTGAGTAGGTTCGTGCCAAGTTGGATGCCATGGATATGGTTCATATGGGTAACTAGGCTCAGGTGGGTAACTAGGCTCAGGTGGATAACTAGGTTCAGGCTCATTAGGCTTGATTGGGTCTTTGACTAAAATATTAACATAGACTTTATCGCTAGTTCCATCTGGATAAGTTACACTTACTTTTACAAAAAAGCTTCCAGCTTGATTTCCGTTAGGAATTGTCGTTTCATCAGAAATTTCAAAATTTACAGCACTTCTATCGCCATTATATCCTAGTAATGCAATATGATCTGCTATTTCTTGAGGAGTAGTATTTTCTCCATAGTCTTTAATAATCAAGCTAGGTTTTGCATCGTATTTTATATTGTCGAATTTTACGACTTTCCATGTTCCTACAAAAGTAACATCAGATTGTACATCTTCTTGATTATCAGTAGGGTTCCAACCTAAGAAAGTATATGTCGCAATGTCAGTTTTTTCTTCAGCATTTACTACTGGAGTTGTAGGAACTTCTGCAGTTTGAGATTTGTAAATTTCCTTGCCTTCCGGTGCAGTTTCTGTAAAATCAGCAGGTCTTTGAATTTCAGCAACGCCATCTTCATCTACAAATTTGTATTTATATCTTACAAGTACCTTGTCATTTGAAATAAATTTCCAAGTTCCAGTAAAATGTATTTCGCCAGGTTGCTCGGAAGATTTTGTAAAGATATCAAACTTCCATACTCCAGGTACACCGTCTACTGTATCAGGATATTCTCCAGTATACTTTGGCATCTCAAGAGTTTCATCTACATACTTTTCTATACTGTCTACTAAGTTTTCGCTTATTGCATCAGGCTTTTGCTTGCTTTCATCTTCGCCATTTTTATATACATAGTCGAAGAAATAATTTGTTTTTCTTCTAGGGACAAATTCCCAAGTGCCTGTCAAGACGTTATTATCCTTGTCTTTGTCGACAGTCAATTTTTCGTGGTCCCAGCCTGCAAATTTCCATTCTCCTTGTTCATTTGGATCAGTACTTTTTACTTCGCTAAACCTATATGCAGGTGTAAATTCTTTTCCAATTGTCTCTTTGATATCTTGAGGTTTTTGATCTATTACTTCTTGAGGTAAAGTTCTATCAGGATCTTTAGAAACAAATTCAAAACTTATCCAACTAATTGTTGCATCCCATTGTGCATAGGCAGTTTCATTCTTTGTAATTGTAAATTCTTCGCCTGGTTGATAAACTTTATCTCCAATTTTCCAACCTACAAAATTTGCCTCAGGCTTGTTCAAAGTTCCTTCATTTGCAATTCTTATAGTTGAGTTAACATCGGCTACAGTATTAGCAGGAACATTTCCACTTACACCTTGAGGATTGTCTGCATCCGCAACATAAGTCAATGTCACCTTGTCCGTCTTAAATGTTGCAACATATTTTCTGTTACCAGTTATTTCACTATCCATATCTAAAGGTTCAAACCAAGCGTCAAAGACATAATTTGGATTTGCCTTATATTGAGGAACTGTTACTCCTGTTCCTAATTTTATATTTGCATTAGGATTTACATAGTACTTAGTTGTTCCGGAAAGAGTTCCATTGCCGTCAGTTGTAAATTCAACTGTAACATAGCCCTTAGGTTTATCAGTCAATTTATCAGCTGTATAGACGTCATTTAGTTTATTGAAGACGTGTTTTATCTTCATTTCTTCAGTGAATGGTCCAGTCATGGAGCCTTCCCATTTTCCATTTTCATAACCTACATTAGGTTCAAGTCCAAGTCCTTCTGCATTTTTAGTTAAATCTACTTTTGCATCAGGATTTACATAATACTTAGTTGTTCCGGAAAGTTTTCCATTGTCGTCGCTTATAAATTCAACTGTAACATAGCCCTTAGGTTTTTCTCCCTCAGCAGGAATAATTGGGTTGATGTCATCATATTTTGCAGTGATTTTAACTTCTTTTCCGTCACTTATATTCATAGTTAGAGGTTTATCCCAACCCTTGAATTTCTTTCCAGTTTTTTCATTTACTTCTGCCTGTGGAATTGTAACATCAACATTTGGTTTTACCCAATAAGTTGTAGTAGCTCCGGTTTTAAACTCTCCGCCATCACCGTCATCTAAAGTTACTTTTATATAGCCCGGTTTTTCTTCTGTTAAGACATTTTTTAATTCATTGTATTTTGCCTTAATTACTTCTCCACCCTTATATTTCACATCATAATTTATGATTTCTGCCCAATTAGCAAACTCATAACCAGTATTAGCAGTTATTGCTGGTTCAAAACCAGAAAGTTTTACGGCAGCAGTAGGATTTACAAAAACAGTTTTCCTTGTTTCTGCGGAATTCTTTATGCTTCCCTTTTCGGTAGTGTCAAAGATAACTTTTATATATTCCTTCGGAATTTTGTTTGGATTGCCATTTTCATCTTTTTCAGGAATTACATTGTCAAGAGGAGTGTACTCAGCAGTTACATAAATTGTCATTTCGCTTCCGTCAATTTTTTCATCGGCTTCTCTATTCCAATTACCTTCAAACTTATATCCTGTATAAGCAATTACTTCTGTATTGGTAAAATTATTTAAAATGTCTCCCAAAGTTTTATTCTTATTAGGATTTACATAGAAGACAGTGTTTAAATCATCTCTAATATATCCGTCGTCTCCGTTATTTAATATAACTTCAACATAACCTTCAGGTTTTGAATTTGTACTTCCGTCATCTGCTTTTTCCGGAATTATATCGTCATAAGCCTTGAAAGTTCCCTTTATAACAGTATCTTTAGCAAAAATAGTTTGATTTATAGCAGGAACCCAAGAGTCAAAGTAATATCCAACTTCCACATTTAACGTAGGTGCTTTTAGCGTTACCGTTCTATGAGGGTCGACATATACTGTGTTTGCCCCTACAATACTTCCGCCTTCGCCTTCAATTTCAAAAGTTATCTTGCTATAACCGGGAACAGGTGTCTCAGAAACTGCACCCGTAGGAGAGAATACAGCTTTTATTTCCGTGTCGACTTTATACTGTTGATTATGTGTAACATCTTTGTCCCAATCGGAAAATTCAAAGCCAGTATTAGCCTTTATGTCATCATCCGCAGGTGGAGTAAGAGTTACATATTTATTTGGATTTACAAAGTAAGATTTTTCATTTACTGTACCATTGTCGCCGGAAACAAAAGTTACCTTTACATAAC
>JAQYRL010000026.1 GCA_028725765.1 Clostridiales bacterium | reverse complement strand
CCTTTTAAAACCGCAGTGTAAGCTCTGGACATCTCTTTTGTTGCAGACCCAATAGCTATTGTTCTGGTAACATCTGTAGTTCCTGTCTGATACTGTCCTCCAGTGTCAGCTAGAAGAAGAGAATTCCCACTAACTTCGGAGTCCTTCCCGTGTAAGAAAGAGTAATGTACAACAGCACCGTTTGCACCAAACCCTAAAATAGGTTCAAAACTTGGCCCATTATATTCTGAAGACTCCTTGCGAAAACTATTGAGAATCTCGCTGAGCTCTGACTCGCGACAAACCTTTTCCGAAGGCTTATATTTTGTTTTAAGATAGTGCACAAAACGAGTAAGGGCCAAACCATCGTGCAGATGAGCACGCCTCATTCCGGCAAGTTCAACGTTGTTCTTAACAGATTTTAGAGCCTCTATAGGGCTTGGAATCTCAATAACCTGAGCTATGTGGTTAACATACTCAAGGACTCGGCACGGTGTAGTAGATGGATCAAAAATTAACTTGGCATCACTGGGAAGGTTTCGCAGATCATCATAAATATCGTTGTAAGAGTCGTCTCTTAAGGTGTAAAGTTTTGCGCCTGAAAGAGATATGAGTGCATAGGCATAGAATAGTGGACTATCGTCAAAATCACTGCCACGCTTGTTGAATAACCAAGCTACATCGTCTAATGCCGATACAAAATAGTAGTCTGCGCCATGTTTTTTCATCTCTTCCTGCACCCTTGATAGCTTTGACTCAGTTGACTCACCGGATATAGAGATGTCTAAGTTAATGATAGCATTTGATTTTACTGGCGGACGATCTTTCCAAATCTTATCGACGAAATTATAGTCCTTGATTTTAATGGGAGAATCGCAATTTGACGATGAGACTGATGACTTAGGCGAATCAGGGATTTGAGAAATTGCTAAGAAAGCAGATGTAGGATATACACCCATATCAACTGCGAGAGTTTTGATTAATCCCTTGTTGCTATAGCGAAATAATAGACTGTCATATAATTCAGTATTTTCACATCCGAGCTTCATGAGTTTTATTTCGGGAGGTAGTTGTTCAGCCGCCTGAAGAAAATACCTACTGTCCGTCCAAAGGAAACCTTCGTTTGTCGTTAACAAAACATCGCCTGCAGAGCCGGTGAATCCTGTAACGAATGAGATTTCGTGATAGTGAGCATCGAGCATTTCAGAACCGTGCGGATCGCTCATGGGTATGAGATAAGCATCTACATCTGCATCTTGCATAAGCTCCCTTATTTGTTCTATGCGCTTTGAGTAAATTTCCTTATTGTTTTTGTTCATTTTATTCTCCTTTTCTGATATAGGAATATATTTTGCCAGTTGAGTGAGTAAATTGCCTGGCTAAATTTAAGCTACTCAAAGTAGTACATTCTTCTTAAGGTTTGGGAAAAGGCTTGATGGCATTTTTACTGCCAGATAGTATGCGAAAAATCCTATGATTATGCCAGTAGCAATTCCCGAAAATAGAAGAACTGGAAAGTAGTAAAATATTTTTATGTTTGAAACAAGTTGAGCAGCGATAATTATCTGCCCTAGATTATGAAATACTCCACCAGCCATTGATACGCCTACTATGCTGAACTTCTTAGTGTTTTTCAGTATCACCATAATTAAGAAACTTAGTAACCCTCCCGCAAGTGAGTAAATCAAACCAAAAACTCCTGAAAATAAAAGGCCTGAAAGAGTAATTCTTGCGATGTTGATTGTAAGAGCATATTTCCATTGAAGGCCGTATAGTGCAATTATAATAAGCAAATTGGCGAGACCCAGTTTGATGCCGGGCATTCCAAAATCAATGGGGATTAGGAATTCTATATATGAAAATATAAGTGCAAGACAGGAGAGCATTGCGGCGCTTGTAAGATTTGTTGTGGTATTTTTTCTTCTATATGCTTCGTCTAAAGATTTTTTAGTTTGAGATGACATCGATATCATCACCTCCATCTTTTGCATTATCTACAATTTCTACAATGACCTGATTAGGAAGGCAAATTATAGCTTGAGATGTGCTTGAAATTTTACCTTGATGGACACAATTCTGGTTGCGACAGTCTGAAAATGACATTGAAACTTTGCCGTTCTTTATGGTAATATTGTTGTGGTGACCCCTATAGACGACCTTAATTGTTTGGTCTTGATTGAGATCATAGGTACCGTATAGTTCACCACCTGTTTTAATCAAAACTTGTTTACCATCTCTTCCACTGTCGGATATCAAAATAACTGAGCTGATTCCTAGGAGGAGTAAAATCAAAAATAAAGCCAAATCGGCTTTCCTTAAAATTGAGGTATTTATGAAAAAATTAAGTTTATTATTCTTACTCATAATCATCGTAATTATATCACAGACCTCATGCTCGGTAAAGCATGTTGGGAATTTGAACTCAGAGGTAGATCAGAGTGCACCGGTATCAAAAGAAGGGTTCTTTTTTGATACAGTTTGCACCATAACAATCTTTGACATGGAAAATATGAGCAAAGAAAATGCAGAGCATACGATAGAAGAAGCATATAAGGAAGCTGCTAAATACGAAAAAATTTTCTCTAGACAGATAGAAGACAGTGAACTTTGGAATCTTAATCATAAGGGCGAGCTAGAGGTTTCTGAGGATCTCTTTTCGGTAGTACAAGAAGGATTAAAATATGGAGATCTTTCCGATGGTAAGTTTGATATTACTATGGGATCCGTTCTTGACCTTTGGGATTTTCAAAGAGATGGGTCTAGCAAACTTCCAAAGAAAGAAGATGTCAATAAAGCATTAGAAACAGTTGGTTACAAAAGAATTGAGGCTAAAGCGACTAATGATGCAGAGTATTCAATTAAGACCGGTGGTGCATCTGAAATAGATCTAGGTGGTGTAGCCAAGGGCTATATATGTGATAAACTTTCTGAACTTTTATTGAAGAGAGGGGTAACTTCAGCAATTGTTAACCTAGGTGGAAATATTACAGTTATCGGAGAAAAACCTGGAAAGAAGCCGTTTAACGTTGCTATTGAAAAGCCTTTTTCTGAACGAAAGGATATGATTGGGATAGTTAAAATGAAAGACGGGACAATCGTAACCTCGGGGATATATGAAAGATACATGGAGGTTGGTGGACAGAAGTATCATCACATTTTGGATCCCGCAACAGGATGGCCTGTTGACACAGATGTAATTAGCGTGACTATTTTGTCGAAGATAGGAAACTCAATGGAGTGTGATGCCATGTCGACCACGGCACTTCTTCTTGGGTCGGAACGTGGACTGCAGCTTGTAGAATCAACCCCCGATATGGAAGCACTTTTTCAACTTAAAGATGGGACGAAGATAAAAAGTTCGGGATTTGAGTATGAGGAAGGTAGATAATAAACACAAAAAGTGATAAAATATTTTGTAGGTTGAATTTATGAACACGATTGGAGGATTTTAGAATGGATTTAATCAAAGATATTACTGAAAAACTTAAGGGAAAAAACGTCAGGATCGTTTTCCCAGAAGGCGAAGATAAGAGGATTCTAGGCGCATGTGCAAGACTTGCAAAGGAAGGCGTTGTAGTGCCTGTTGTACTTGGAAAAAGAAAAGAGGTCGAAGCAACAGCTAAAGAACTCGGCGTTGATCTTTCTAAGTTAGAATTTGTAGACATTGAGAAATCCGACAAATTTGATGAACTATGTAAGGCTTTTGTTGAAAGAAGAAAGGGCAAGGTTGCCCCAGAAGATGCTAAGAAAATTCTCATGACACCAAATTATTTTGGTACAATGATGGTTTATAAAGGTTATGCAGATGGTCTTGTATCAGGAGCAGTTGGCACTACTGCAGACACTGTAAGGCCTGCTCTTCAAATAATTAAAACGGTTCCAGGCATGTCAAAGACAAGTGGAGCTTTCTTTATGCTAAGGGATGATGAGATGTATTTGATGGCTGACTGTGCTATCAATATTGATCCTAATTCTGATGATTTGGCAGAAATTGCTGTTGCTTCTGACAAAACAGCAAGGCAGTTTGGTATGGAGCCTAAGATTGCAATGTTATCTTTCTCGACCAAGGGTAGTGCGAGCCATGAACTTGTTGACAAGGTTGCAGATGCTACAGCAAAGGCGCTTGAAATGAATCCAGATCTTGATCTTGATGGCGAACTTCAGTTTGATGCTGCGTTTGTTCCAAGCGTTGGAGAGAAGAAGGCTCCAGGCTCAAAGGTTGCAGGACATGCAAACGTTTTTGTTTTCCCATCGCTTGAAGCAGGAAATATTGGTTACAAGATTGGTCAAAGATTTGGCGGATTTGAAGCCATCGGTCCAGTACTTCAGGGTCTCAATAGCCCAGTGAACGATCTTTCTAGAGGATGCAACGAGGACGAAGTTCTTTCGCTGGCAAAGGTTACGGCTGCACAGGCTAAACTATAGCTTTATTATACTGCGTGTAAGCGAGCGGCTTTTGTCGCTCGCTTTTGATAATTATGGGAGGCTTTTATGAAACCTTTTACAGTTGAATTTAAAAGAGGAGATCGCAGATATCCTTTGTACATTCAACTTTATGAATATATAAGGTCAGAAATTATCTCTGGAAATATAAAAGAAGGGGCTAAACTTCCAGCACTGAGAAGAATTGCGGGGGATTTAAACCTAAGTATAACGACTGTTGAGTTCGCTTACAATCAGCTTTCGGTTGAAGGCTATATAGAAAGTAAGCCGCAATCTGGATTTTATGTTGCAAAAATTCCAGGGCCAGTGATGATTAACAAAGTTTCCTCAAGTAGTAAGACAAAAAGTATTAATCTTAATAAGCATAACAAAAATAATAAGCTAGCATGCGAGGAATCAAGAGAGAATTATATTACTGACCTGGATGCGTTTGACTTTAAAAAGTGGCGTAAGTCAATGATGCGTGTAATTGATGACCAGACCGACCTTCTCATGCAGGAGGGAGATCCGCAGGGCGAAGAAACCCTAAGATATGAGATAAGTAAGTATGTTTTCAATTCCAGGGGTGTAAGATGTGAGCCAAATCAAGTTGTTGTAGGTGCTGGTACTCAGCAGTTAACATCCCACATAGGACGTCTTCTAAGACATGTAGGCATACACCTTGTTTGTACTGAAGATCCAGGCTATCAACCCGTCAACAAAATATTTGAAGACCAAGGTTATATACTCAACAAAATACCCGTTTCTTCTCAAGGTATTGAAATAGAAAAGCTACCCGAATCCAAGGCAGCTGTATATGTATGCCCAAACAATCAGTTCCCTACAGGAGCGGTAATGCCGATTGCAAATAGGTATGAGTTACTTAAATGGGCAGATTTAAATGATGGGCTGATAATTGAGGACGATTACGATAGCGAGCTCAGGTATTTTGGCAGGCCAATTTCTTCAATGCAAGGCCTTGAGCACCATGAAGAAAACTCTCATGTTCTGTATCTGGGAAGTTTCTCGGCTACGCTTTTTCCGTCTGTGAAGATAAGTTATATGATTTTACCAAGACAGCTTGCAAGCAAGTTGGACTTTATACTTGAAGGATATACTCAGACATGTTCAAAGACCGAACAGCTTGCACTTGCACACTTTATGGAATCCGGTTATTACTATACTAATATTAAGAAATTGAGAAATCTCTGTGGTAGGAAATTAACTGCGTGTCTCAAGATAATCGAGGGGTATGGTCAGGATGTAATTACAGCCAATAGAACAGAGTCAGGTCTTTATGTAATTTTGAGCGTAAAAACAGATATGAGCCCGAAAGAAATGGAAGCAATAGCAAAAAAAATGGGAATATTGGCATATCATTCGGACGATGTAAAATCAAGCAAAGGAATGAAATCGATAATTTTCTATTACTCTAGATTACCCGAGAATAAGATCCAAGATCTAACTAAGAAAATGATTGATAGTTGGCTTTGAGCAGAATAGGTGTTTCATCCTATATTATGATTAAGAAGGTACCTTGCCGCCCTTATCTCATCGGGCAGTATGCGCATTAGATGTTTTGTGGCAAAAATGCTGTCTGGACCATATTGCTTGAAACTATCGAGGATGTATAGTACGAGGTGTCCACGCAGACTGATGCTACGAAGTGAGGCAAAAGAAGCCAAAGATACGAAGGTTGAAAACCTGTTTTCGATAGCTTTTGTATAGTTATCACGAAAAATAGAAACCTGTGTTATAAGTGCATCGTTAATTTTAATTTTGTCATAGACCTTGGTAGGCATGACTTCAAAAATGTCACAAAGATAATCTAGCTGTATCAACTCGTTTTCGGCAAACTCTTTACGTTTAAATGTATACTTGTCACCGTCAAGAATTTTAAAAGCTTTTAAAGTGTCAAGATATCCAAGTATCATAGCTTTTTTTGTATTTTCAACCTGAAAACTCAGTATAAATCCAAGCTCAAATTTCGGGCGTATCAAAATATATGTTTCATCTGCAGGTCCTTCGGGGACTTTAATTGAATCATTCCGATCAAGTTCAACGGCAATAATGAATTTTGCATCCTTTTGACGTGCCATAAAAACAGGAAGATTATTGGAATAACCGCCATCGATATAAGTTACACCGTCAATTTCATATGTGTGGATGGCTGGAAATGCTGCACAACTTGCTGCCATAAAGTCAAGGAGCCTACCCTTTGGAATATCTTCTTTCCACAGGTAGCGAGGATTCATAGATGGAAATTCTGTAGTGACAAGCCCGTATTCTATAGGGCTTTTTCTTATTTTGTCTTCATCCATATATATGTCTAGACCTTTTCGAAGCGGTGTCGAACTCGCTCCACCGTGGCGCATAAATTCTCTAAAATAATCTATACTACTCGGATTGCTGCAAATATCAAAAACCGTATCAGTTTCCATATGCAGCCACATTTCGATAGCCGCCTCAACTTCATTTTGGGTATAGCATGCACCTATAAGCGAACCGACAGATGTTCCCACCACAACATCAGCTTTAACACCAAGCTGATCTAAAGCTTTAATCACACCACATTCATATGCACCTCTTGATCCACCGCCACCAAGGACTAAACCAACCTTATTTGTCTTTGCTGTCCTGATTAAATCGTTCATATTTTCACCTATATAATTTTATACTTTATTTTATAGAGCTTCAAAAAATAGAATGGAAAATTTATACCATCTTTGGAAATTTATTTATGGAAAAATGACTTTACTTTGTAAACAAAATATCTGCCGCTAAGATAGTCGCGTACCGCCTTGGGATTGAAGTTACGCAAATTATGTCCGATAAATTGCTTAAAGCCTCGATATATAATGCCATGCTTTTTAGGCGGTTTGTATAACTGATTATCTACAATATAGTTTGCAGCGGCAAAAGTTTCATCAAAAATACTTCCTATGGCATCTCTGTACATAATGCTTTCCTTGCCATCGCGAATCATACTGGTTGCCATAGCAAGAACAATGCTCCCGTATCCACCGTCATTACCCACGGCATCAATAGATTTAGATTTTAAAATTGTCGATAGGGTGTCTATAGCATTTTTTTCGTCAAAGTCGCCGTTTTTAGAAAATGCTTTAATTGCCTTCTTCAAGGTAGGAAGAAAATTTCGTTTGTTGTAAACTTTAGCTGGGTTAAGATTGAAAAACCTTCCGCAGCAGTCCGCTGCAAAGATTTCAGTTTTGTCTTTAAAGGTTCCTTTCTTAAAACAAAAATAATCGCCATAGTATAAACCCAATGCTTTTTGTGCATCGAGGAATCCCATTCTCAGCATTGACTTCTGTCTATCCGAATCAAAGTCGAGAGGGAATCCAAGCTCCCATTTTGATGAGATAATTAGAACTTTGGCTTTGCGTTTTCGATCCCACTTTCTCTCAATACCATTCCCCAATAAATCGATAGCATAAACAATATCTGCGCCGCGATCAATTGCCATTTTAACAGGCATCACATCCGCGTATGCGCCGTCTATAAATTTTTTACCATCAACTACGTGATATTTGATCATTGGAAATGCAGAAGCACTGGCAAGAACATAATCTTGAATTTTGCCATAGGGTATCTCATCTTTCCATAATCTATGAGCTTTAAATTTCGGGATTTCTACAGTAACAAGCCCAAAATCGACTTTTGAATCTCTAATCTTTTTCTCATCAATATATTTGCGTATTCCATCCTTAAGCCCTCTCGGATCAGCGCCATTATTAAGGAGAAAAGCCTTTGCAAAATCAAAAAGATTTGCATCCCTTTCTACTTCAAAAAGCTCGTCGGTTTCAAGCTTTGAAAACATATCAACAGCGACCTTAAGCTCATTTTGACAATAAAGTGCTCCTACTAATGAACCGGATGACGAACCACAGACAATATCAGCCTTTATGCCCATCTTATTTAAAGCTATAATAGCACCACATTCGTAGGCCCCTTTAGAACCTCCCCCAGCTAGGACAAAGGCGGTTTTTTTCTTTCCCACGTTACTTTCCTCCAATACTTATGCTATACTATTATTATAGCAGAAAAAAAGGAGGATGTTAACAAAATGGATGATAGACTTAGAGAGATAATAGATGAAAGTTCAAACATCGTTTTCTTTGGCGGCGCTGGAGTTTCAACGGAAAGCGGAATACCAGATTTCAGATCCGAAAAGGGACTCTACCATGCTAAAGAAGTATACGGATACCCTCCAGAAATGTTAATTAGCCATACTTTTTACCTTAAGAATCCCAATCTTTTCTTTAAATATTACAAAGAAAATTTAATATGGCAAGATGTACAGCCAAATGATGCACATAAGGCTCTTGCCAAACTTGAACAGATGGGAAAATTGAAGGCTGTTGTGACACAAAATATAGACGGGCTCCACCAAAAGGCAGGCAACAAAACAGTTTACGAGCTTCACGGCAGCGTGCTGAGAAACTATTGCGAGAATTGCGGCTCAACATATGATGTGGATTATATTATGAATCCAGCAAATTGCAGGGGAGTAGACACTCTCAAGGGCGGCTCTGAAAAAGATATAAAAGACGGTAGTTACATACCGGTATGCAATAAATGTGGAGGCACTGTAAGACCCGATATTGTTTTGTATGAAGAAGCGCTTGATGAAGACGTGATATACAATGCTGTTGATGCAATTTCGAAAGCGGACACACTTATCGTTGGAGGAACAAGCTTGGTAGTTTATCCAGCTGCGGGCTTAATAAATTATTTTAGGGGTAAAAATCTAGTGTTAATTAATAAAACACAGACAAGTTACGACAATAGAGCGACTTTAGCAATTCACGATTCAATTGGAAAGGTTATGAAATTTGATTAATTATTTAGTTAGTAATGATGATGGTATAAGAGCAGCGGGCATTACAGCTTTGATCAAGGCGCTGTCCGCACAAAAGGATGTGAATGTTTACGTTTGTGCACCTGATGGGCAGCGTAGTGGGAATAGCCAAAGCATCTCGTTAAATGGTACTGTATATGTAAAGGAAACTGAGGTCGAAGGCGCGAAACGAGCTTGGGAGACGAGCGGTACGCCGGCTGATTGTGTTAAGATCGGAATACAAAAATGTGAGGAGCTGGGAATCAGCCTTGACATGGTGTTTGCTGGAATTAATATGGGTAGCAATGTAGGCAAGGACACACTTTACAGTGGAACTGTAGGTGCTGCAAAGGAAGCAGCAGTCTCAGGCTATAAGTCTGTGGCTTTATCAGTCGCAGGACACCACTGCACTCATTTTGATGGAGCATGCAATATTGCAATAGAATATGTTGATAAATTGCGAGATTTTATTACTCCCAATATGATTCTCAACATAAATGTTCCTGATTTACCGGAAGATAAAATTAAAGGCGTTAAGTTTACTAAACTTGGCCCTAGATATTTTAGAGATAGATTCTGGGAACACGTCGATGATGGCCCGGGTGCCTATAGGCTTGATGGAGCGCCAGGAGATTTTTCGGATTTAGGAAATGAGTATGATGCATGTGCAATGCAGTCAGGCTATGCGAGTATAACACCATTACATTTTGATTATACAGATTACAATATATTGGAGGATTTGAAAAAGTGGGAAGCAAAAAATTTAGAATAAAACGTGATGATTCTGTTCTTGTTGCAATTGATTATCAGGAAAAACTCATGCCTGTAATGAGTGAAATAGATAGGCTCAGAGACAAGATAAGCAGACTTACAAGAGGCATCGGGGTTTTAAATATACCAGCGATTGCAACCGAACAGTACCCAAAGGGACTTGGTCGGACAGAAAACTTTGAAGAGTTTGAAAAAAACTTAGGAGGTGTAACGCTTGTTGAAAAGGATAGTTTTTCGGCATTTGGAGCACCAGATTTTGCGAAGATCATAGAAGCTACATCGAAGAAAACTATTTTGTTGTGTGGTATTGAAACCCATATATGTGTGCAGCAGACGGCACTTGATTTTCTGGAAAGAGGCTATAGGGTTATTTTAATAGTAGACTGCTGTTCATCAAGGAGTGCCGAGGATAAGTCTATCGCCCTTTCGAGGATGGAGCAGGCGGGAGTTGAGCTTGTAACCGTTGAAGCTCTTCTTTTTGACATGATTGAAGGAAACAAAGATCCTGAATTTAAAGATATTTCAAGGATTATCAAGTAAAATAAGGTTTGAGAAGGTAATATTAAGTAAGTATATGGAAATTTTTAAAAATAATTTTGACAATCTTTCAGAAGATGACAAGGCATTGCTCGATTCGTATTTTAGAGGTTACTCATACAGGGGCGCGGGCTATACACTGGTTGCAAATTATGTTTGGCGAGATGTCTATTGTTTGAATTGGGAAGTTTATGAGGATCTTTTGCTTCTTTCGGGGTCAAACTGTATGGATGAAAATCCAAAGGCGATTCTTTCTATGCCTACAACTCGCACGGGAGAGTACGATGCTGATAAGCTAAGGGCTGCTGTTTTGTACGCAAAAGATAAATTTGAAGATGCTGGGTTCGAGTTTAGGATGGGAATGATTCCTGAGCACATGTTGCCATTGCTGGAAGAGGCTTTCCCCGGAGAGATTGAATTTATAGAGAATAGAGATGAAGATGAGTACGTATATCTAAAGGAAAAAATGATTACGTTGAGCGGGCGTGCACTGCATAAAAAGAGAAATCATTTGAATTTTTTCAAGAAAAACTATGTATATGAGGCTAGACGATTAACGCTTGAGGATACAGACATAGTTATGAATCTTGTAAAGGACCTTATAGATGAGAAGAATCCTGATGAGGATGATTTTGAAGAGAGGGTCGAAACTATGGATCCTGATGATTTGAAAACACTCAAGGCTGAGGAATATGCAATTTCAGAGAATATGAAATTTGTAGAGAGTGCAAGAATGTATAGCGTCGGTATATTTATCGATGGAGATCTGGTAGCATTTTCTCTTGGAGAAAGATTGACCGAAGACATGGCTGTTGCGCATTTTGAAAAAGCGAGATCTGAGTACAGGGGGCTATATCAAATTGTAGCGAGTGAATTTTGCAAATTATTGCCCGATGATGTAAAATATATAAATAGGGAAGAGGATATGGGCATTGAAAATCTTAGACATGCCAAAGAATCTTTAAGACCAGAAACATTCGTAAGAAAATTTTCGGTAAAGTTTAAACAAAACAGTTGATTTTGAATTCAAAAGAGAGTAATATAAGAACAACAAGTATGTTAATCAATTAACAATAATTAAATAGAAAGTTTTAGGAGGAAAAATTTATGAGAGAAGTAGTAATTGCGAGCGCAGCTAGAACACCTATCGGAAGTTTTGGCGGAAGTCTTAAGACTGTACCTGCAAGAACATTGGGTGCTATATGTATCAAGGAGGCTTTGAAGAGAGCTGGTATTGACGGTGCTGATGTTGATGAAGTTATTATGGGTAACGTTCTTCAAGGTGGATTAGGCCAGAACATTTCAAGACAGATGTCGCTGGACGCTGGACTACCTGTAGAAGTTCCTGCTATGACAATTAATAAGGTTTGCGGTTCTGGACTTAGAGCTGTTGAGCTTGCTGCACAGATAATCAAAGCTGGAGATGCTGATATTATCGTTGCAGGTGGTGCTGAAAACATGTCAATGGCTGGATATGTAGTCCCTAAAGCAAGATGGGGAGCTAGAATGGGTGATACTAGCATGGTTGATATGATGGTTCACGACGGATTGACTGATGCATTCCATAATTACCATATGGGTATTACGGCAGAAAATATTGCAGAACAGTGGGGAATAACAAGAGAAGAACTTGATGAGTTCTCTGTTAACTCTCAGCATAAGGCAGAAGCAGCTGTAAAGGGTGGCAAATTCAAGGATGAGATCGTTCCAGTTGAGGTTCCTCAGAGAAAGGGAGATCCTATCGTATTTGATACTGATGAATTCCCTAAATTTGGTGCATCTGTTGAAAAAATGGCTAAACTGAGACCTGCGTTCAAAAAGGACGGTGTAGTTACTGCTGCTAACGCATCCGGAATCAATGACTCAGGTGCGGCACTTGTGGTAATGAGCAAAGAAAAAGCTGATGAACTTGGAATTAAGCCTCTCGCAACAATCAAGGGATATGCATCTGCAGGTGTTGATCCTACAATCATGGGTATTGGACCTGTACCTTCATCTAAGAAGGCTCTCGAAAAAGCAGGATGTAAGATTGAGGACATGGATCTTATTGAAGCTAATGAAGCGTTTGCTGCACAGTCAGTTGCAGTGGGAAGGGACCTTGGAATTGATCCTGAAAAGTTAAATGTTAATGGCGGAGCAATTGCTCTTGGACATCCAATTGGAGCTTCAGGTGCTAGAATATTAATTTCACTTCTATTTGAAATGCAGAAGAGAGATGATGCTAAGCTTGGTTTAGCAACTCTTTGCATAGGCGGTGGAATGGGAACTGCCATGGTTGTTGAGAAATAGAAAATCAAAGATAACTATAATAGTATAATAGGCAATGTAATATTTAGAAACCCATATTACATTATAGCTTAGCAAAACAAGGGATAGTATGTCAGTGTTTACAAAACATGACACCTATCCCTTTTTATAATTGACTTTAAATTAAAAAGGTGGCTGTGCTATTTTGATAGATGTTTATTATGATGATATAATTTTAGGATATAAAATATCTTAGGATCACCATATATAAAATAAACCTTAAATTATCTTAAGAAAAAGATATTATGCTATTGGAATCCGACATAATGTATGTTAAAATTAATTCAGTATATAAAAATTATTTTGTTAGGGAATTGGGTAATGATAAAGTTTGAAAATGTAACTAAGTATTATGGGGATAATGTTGGCTTAGAAAACGTTTCAATCTCCATTGACAAAGGGGATTTCGTTTTTTTAGTAGGACCAAGTGGTGCCGGGAAATCGACATTTATTAAACTTATTCTTAAGGAGATTAATGCGGATGCCGGCTCTATTTTAGTTAATGGAACAGAAGTAACTAAACTTAAGAATCATGAAGTTCCCAAATTAAGACAAAGCATAGGCATTGTATTCCAGGATTTTAGGCTACTGCCGAGAAAGACTGTTTATGAAAACGTTGCTTTTGCTATGGAAATTTTTAGATGCAGTACATCGCAGATTAGGAAAAGGGTGCCGCAGGTTCTTGAAATAGTTGGAATAGGAAATAAAGCTAATAAATATCCCGATGAACTTTCAGCTGGAGAGCAGCAAAGAGTTGCAATTGCAAGAGCTATTATAAATAATCCTAAGCTTTTGATAGCAGATGAACCTACAGGAAACCTTGACCCTGAAACCGCTTGGGATATTATGGATATTCTAGAGGGAATCAATGAGTCAGGTACGACTATAGTTATGGTTACACATTCAAAAAATATTGTAGACCAAATGGAGAAGAGGGTAGTTGCTATAGAGAATGGAAAAATCGTTAGAGATGATGTTGGCATATATGGATATGATGAGTCTTGTGAAACTTGTAAGATAGGAGCGTTTGACGAAAATGAGTAATTTAATATATTATTTCAAGCAATCGTCAAAGCAGTTCTGGAGAAACAAAGCTATGGGTTTCACATCTCTTCTAGCTATTACTGCAATGATGTTAATCCTGGGAATGTTTTTTGTTGTCTCGGTCAATATTAATTTATTTACAGAGGTTGTAAAACAAGATTTTGATTATGTCGAGTATTATCTTGAAGACGATGTTAGCAAAGCAGAAGCCGAAAAAATTATAGATAAAATAGAGAAAAATGACGGTATAAAGAGTACTGAGTACAGGACTAAAGAAGATGCGCTTAGGATAATGAAGCAGAGATGGGGCAAGAATGGGTATCTCTTGGATAACCTGGACAAGAATCCGCTTCCAAACTCAATACTAATTTCCGTAGAAAATAATAAAATTGCGGAGCGACTTACTGAAAAAGCAGATGAGATTAAAGGCGTTGAAGATGTTAAATATTATAAGGAAACTGTAGAGAAGTTAACTAGGGCTACAGAGTTTATTCAACTGTCCGCCATGATTATTATGATTTTCTTAATAGTTGTATCCGTTATAGTTGTTGCAAATACGATAAAACTTACTGTTTTTAATCGAGCAAAAGAAATCAGTATAATGAGGTATGTTGGAGCGACAAGTTGGTTTATTCGGGGACCTTTTATTGTTGAAGGCGCCTTGATTGGAATTGTTTCTTCACTTATAGCGGCAGGACTAACCTGGTTGATATACGATAAGGTTGAGTCAATAATTGGGGAAGAAGTTATAATTATTTTGTCGTCTCCACTTGTGCCTGCAGGATATATGGTATGGAATCTTTTGATTATATTTATGGCGATAGGTGTAAGCGTAGGGGTATGCGGAAGCATCATATCGATGAGAAAATTCTTAGATAAGTAAAACCGGACTAGTAGAATTTGTAGCATATATTTGCAGATTACATTTTTAGTATCTTAAGGGGGATATTGTAAATGAAAGTTAGGAAAATGTTTAGCAAGAATAATTGGGGGAAGTTTCTAGTTGCATCTATGTGTTTGGTGGTTGCAAGCACTATGATGGCTTATCCTGGTATCGTTAAAAACGCATCTGCTGTTACCATACAGGAACAAAAGGAGCAACTTAAGAATGTTAACGAACAAAAAAGCAAGACTGAGGAGCAGGAAAAAGATGTAACGGATAGGATATTCAAAAAAGCTAGGGAAGTTGAAACAATTGAGGCTTCGATCAATGAACAGTCTGCTAAAATCCAATCGACTCACAGCGAAATAGATAAGAAGAAGGTTGAACTTAAGAAGAAAACAGACAACCTGGAAATTAGGCTGAGAACAATCTACAAGAAGGGCTCTATTGGCTTTATAGAAGTAATTTTAAATTCAAATAATATATCCGAATTAATTTCAAACATGTCTTTTATGCAAAAGATATATAGGAGTGATAAGGACGCAATCTCTGCGGTAAAAAAAGATCAGGCTCAACTGGAGAATATAAGACAGAGACTTAAACAAGAAGAGGAAGTTTTGAGCGCTCAGAAGGAAGAATCTCTTAAGGCTAAGAAATCTCTGGAAGAGGAGAGAGGTGAGATTGAAAAGCGTCTAAAGCAGTTTGAAGCGGAAGCACAACAAATAGAAAACGAAATTGCTAGTGCACAGGCAGCTATTGAAGCAAAGATGCAGGCGGAAGCGGCTCAAAACACAAATACAAATACAAATACTGGACAGGGTGGTACACCAGCACCAAGTGACTCGGGATATGTAAGCGGTACAGGACAGTTAGGTTGGCCAGTAAGAGGGTCAGTAATTTGCGGTTTTGGATATAGAGCGATCTTTGGAGATTTCCACACAGGAATTGACATACCAGTACCAAGCGGAACGCCAGTTCATGCTGCCGACAGCGGAATTGTTTTAACGACAGGCTGGATGCCAGCAGGATATGGTAATTATGTTACAATTTATCATGGAAATGGCATATCGACACTATATGCACACAACTCATCTCTTGCTGTATCTCGCGGTCAAAGTGTCAGCAAAGGGCAGGTAGTGGCTTATTCAGGAAGTACAGGATGGTCAACGGGCCCACACTGTCACTTCGAGGTAAGAATAAATGGTCAACCCGTTGACCCTATGGGATACCTATAGACATAATACAATGATTAATTAGAGTATGCAGTATAATTTTAATATCAAACAAATTAACCCTAAAATTCTTGATCTTTTAAATGATCGAGAATATAAGTCAGAAGAAGAGATTCTAGAATTTCTTTCGATGAGACCAAAGAAGACATACGATCCATTCCTTTTGCTCAACATGGCAGAGGGAGTGGATTTAGTATTGTCAGCGGTTGAAAACGAAGAACGTATATGCATCTACGGTGATTACGATGCGGATGGTGTAACCGCGACATCGATCTTATTGGAATTTCTTTCCAATATAACATCAAATCTCAGTTATTATATACCGTCAAGGTTTGATGAGGGATATGGCCTTAACAAAACTGCGATGGAAAAAATATGCAAAGCAGGAGTAGACCTTGTCATAACTGTAGACTGTGGAAGTGTTTCAAGAGAAGAAGTTGAATATGGAAAGAATCTTGGGCTTAAAATTTTGGTAACTGACCATCACCGTGCAGATAATGAGAGACTCCCCAAATGCCCCGTTATCAATCCGAATCAACCAGACTGTGAATATCCATTTAAAGGCCTTGCAGGATGTGGGGTAGCCTTTAAACTTGCACAGGCTGTAGCCCGGACTATTGGCATGCAATCTCAAACGTATAACAATACTCTGGACCTGGTTGCAATAGGGACGATTGCTGACGTTATGCCACTTATTGATGAAAATAGAACCTTGGTGAAATACGGGCTAATGAGGTTGAACTCCGCAAGTAGAAAGCCTCTAAAAAAACTAATCGAAGAGATCGGTTTAAAAGTAGGCGAAGTGACTTCTTTTAATATAGCCTTCGGCATTGCACCTCATATAAACTCAGCTGGTAGAATTAAAGCCGCAAGGCTGGGAGTAAAACTTTTTAGAAGCACTTCAGATGATGAAATTGCAGAAATTGTTGAAATTATAAAAGACTGTAATAAGCAAAGAAAAACTTTACAGGACGAGATATACGAAGAATGCCTTGAAAAAATTAAAGAAGAATATAAAATAACTAAACGAATCTCAGATTTCATTTTGATTGATCTTGAAAATGCACACGAAGGCGTAACTGGTATAGTTGCAGGAAGATTGAAGGAAAGATTCTATCATCCGGTCGCTATATTAACAAAAACCGAGGATGGACTTTTCAAGGGCACATCAAGAAGTATAGATGGCTTTGATATTCATTCGTTATTATCAAATTTTTCTGATTTATTCATCAATTTTGGTGGACATAAAGCAGCTTGTGGGTTTACAATATCGGAGACTAATGTTTCACTTTTACGTGAGGGCATAGGTCATCTAATGAAGGAAGAACTTAAAAAAAATCCTGATTTGCTTAAAAGAAAGTGGAGTTGGGATCTTCAATTGATTCCTGAGGATGTTACAATTAACTTTGCTCAAGATCTTTTGATGTTTGAACCATCAGGCAAGGGAAATGAGAAGCCGACTTTTGCGGTGGATGGTAAGATAGCGAATTTGAAGGCTATTGGAAACGAAGCGCAATACAGACGGTTTCAGCTTGTATCTGAAAAATCTGACTCATTTGTTTCTTGCGTTTGTTTCGGAATTGAGGAAGGCTCTATTGATGAACTTTCTGAGGGTGGATATGTTAGAGTTCTTGGAAATATTAGTTTTAATCGATGGAATGGAAATATTTCGCCACAGATGAATGTGAAAAAAATCTTTCAAAAAGATAATTCAGAATAGAAAAGAGTTTTTTGTATGAATGAAAATAATAAAAAAACAAATAAATCGTTAGCTGCCTTTATTCTTGGTGTAGCTTTGACATTGATAACCATATTTGCTATTGCTAAAATTGGAAATTTTGTTGTAATACACGGAGATGAAAGCGGTGTAATAAAGACAATTGCCAAAGAGTATTCAAATTTGCCGGAAATTTTGGATAATATAAATAAAAAAAGTATATTTGAGTTTAATGAGAAAGATGCCAAGGATGCCGCATTGAAGGCTGTTGTTGATTCCATTGGCGATGAATACTCTGAATATCTTACAAAGAAAGAAACTGATGAATGGGAAAGCTACCTAAATGGAGAGTTTTCTGGAATAGGTATAAGTTTTCAGAAAAACGATAGTGGCGAATACCAGGTTACTGAAGTCTTTAAAGACAGTCCTGCAGAAAAATCTGGCATTAAACCAGGAGACATAATTTTAAAGGTTGATGGTAAATTATATAAAACTTCTGAAGAAATGTCTGAGCATATTCGAGGTAAGAATGGAACAAAAGTTGAACTTGTACTGATGAGAGACAAAAAAGAAATCAATGCATCTATGACAAGAGAAACTGTAAAAGAAAAAACTGTATATGCCAAAACTATGGATGATGGGAACGGATACATTATGATCAAAAGTTTTGAGGATGGAACCGCGAAAGAGTTCGAAACTGAACTGTCGGCATTCGAAAAGCAGGGAATAAAATCCATGGTTATAGATCTTCGCGATAATGGAGGTGGCTATATAGATGAAGGAATTGAAATTGCGGATAAACTTCTAAAGGAAGGCACCATAACATATATGGAGGATGTAAAGGGTAAGAGAAAATATTATAATTCTGACGAGAAAGCAACGAAAATAAAATATGTTGTGCTTGTGAATGAAAATACAGCATCCACATCTGAGATTTTAACAGCGGCTATTAAAGACAATAATGGCGGTAAAATAGTGGGTACAAAGACTTTCGGCAAGGGCATCGTCCAAGAAACAACTAAATTTAAAGATGGTTCCTCATTAAAGTTAACCGTTTTAAGATATTTTTCTCCTAAGGGGAATGTGATACATAAAAAGGGGATTAAGCCTGATGTTGAGATCAAACTTGACGGTTCTGGAACTGACAAACAGCTTGAAATGGCTCAGTCACTTCTTAAGCAATAACATAGAAATTAAATTGCGCATGATAGGCCCGTCAATTAAAATGTGATACATATTAATATAATTGATTGTTAATGATAGACGCTTTAAAATTTTATTGCAACAGTTGATAACTCTTTAAAAAAATGTTATCATTGAGTTAGTGTGATAAAAGGAGGTAGGATATATGCCATATGATTCCAAATTTAAAAGAGATGATATTGATGAACTGTTTGAAGGTATCTTGTCTTTAAAGACTGTGGATGAGTGTTATAGATTTTTCGAAGATATATGTACAATCAATGAAATTAACTCCATTGCACAGAGGCTGCAGGTTGCCAAAATGCTTGATAATAAGTGCACATATAAGGAAATTGAACAGGAGACAAAAGCTTCTACTGCTACTATAAGCAGAATAAACAAATGCCTGGTGTACGGAGCAGATGGATATAAGATAGTTCTTGATAACTTAGCTAAGAAATAGTACCGGCGCCCGAAGGGGCGCTATTTTATTTTGGTATGGGGATTCTAACAACATGAATAAACTGGGAGATATTTATATAGCCGAATTGACAGACAACAAAATAGACAAAGCTTCGCTCAGGTGGATGCTGCTAAACAAAAAAAATATTCCTATTTCGAGTGCATTATTTCCCCCAATTCCAAGCACCTTTCCTTTTGATGCTTTTCTTATAGACGAAATCGATTTGCTAAAAAAAACCTCGACTCTTCAATGCTATGATAAAGAAAGTGAGAGCGACGATTTACAAGATATCGCATCTCATTTAAAACTTGGATATCTTGGTAAAGGGAAGCCATATTTTACAGACATCAATATAAACTTTTCCATATCTCATACAAGTAATAGAGAAGATATTGATTTAAAAACACATACAAATATATCTAAAAAAACTGTATGGGGATGTGCATTTTCTGACTGTGAGATTGGACTTGATCTTCAATTTGTAAGACAGGTAAAATATGGCGAAATAGCTGAAAAATATTTTTCAGAACTTGAAAACGAGTTTGTTAGAAAACATGGTATTAATGGATTTTTTCAAGTATGGACAAGGCGTGAAGCTATTGGTAAAGCCGTTGCCGAAGGGTTTTTCATAAATGATAATGATTTCAAGGGTAGTGTAGATGAAAACTTTGAATTGCTTCAAGAAATAGAATATCAGGGCAAAAACCTTGAACTTTTTACACATAGGTTCGCAGAGAATCTATGGTGCAGTTGTTGTATAGTGAAAATAGGGTAGGATATGGATACTAAAATTTCTAGTATGGGAGCTTATGCTGCAGGAGCAAAATTCGTATCTCGACGCATGAGGACAGAAAAAGAGGTTATCAAACATTTGCTTGATTTAGGATTTGCAGAAGATGAGGCACTTGAAGCTGTCCATTCACTCAAGTCAGATGGATATATTAATGATGAGGAATATGCTGTTTTGTTCTTAGTAAATGCATTTCAAAAGGGTAGGAGTTTTAATCGTGCAAAACGAGAACTCAATATGCTTGGAGTTGATGATTTTAGTATAGATGATGCCTTTTATCGTCTTGAGACAGAAGAACATCACAGCGTCAGTATCACTGGACGAATTATTTTGTCGGAAGAAGAACGTGCGAATGAAGTTATGCTGAAGCTTCTTGAAAAGTCTGGATATTCCATTTCAGACAAAGTACCGAGAAAAGTTTATGATAGGGTTGCACGTAATCTATCAGGCAAGGGCTATAACTCAGGCATTATATATAAAGTATGCAACAAAATTAATCAAGATAATACTTTTTGAAAATATATTGCTCTAAGAAGCGTGATTGAAGCTTGGCTTACCATTAGAGAGTAGTATAGAAGTGATTTTCAATTTGTTTTACATTATATGTTTAGGAGATGGGTATGGGGAAAAAAGAGAGATTGAATAGGACTGAAATGCTGATTGGAACTGAGGCTCTCGATGTTTTAGGGAATTCCCATGTTGCTGTTTTCGGGATTGGAGGCGTTGGAGGCTCAGTAGTAGAGGCTCTCGCAAGAGCGGGCATTGGAAAACTAACGCTAGTTGACAAAGATATAGTGGATGAGAGCAACATAAATAGGCAGGTGATTGCAACATACGATACGATTGGAATGGACAAAATAGAGGTAGCCAAGAAAAACGTTTTGTCAATTTGTCCCGAATGCACGGTCGATGTATATAAGCAGTTTGTCCTTCCTGAGCAATTTGGTGATATTGGCGATTTTTCACGTTTTGACTACGTGATTGATGCAATTGATAATGTATCGGGAAAGATTGCAATAATTGTTGCCGCAAAAGACGCTGGTGTACCAGTAATTTCAGCTATGGGAGCTGGAAACAAAATGGATCCAGAAAAATTTTCAATAGATGATATTAGTAAGACAAAAGTATGTCCCCTAGCTAAAATTATGCGCAAGAAAATAAGAGATTTGGGTATAAAAGATGTTGCAGCTTTGTATAGCACCGAGGAGCCGATTAAAACTGGATCTAAAACGCCAGGGAGCATGAGTTATATTCCACCTCTTGCAGGCCTTATGATAGGGGGATATGTTATCCAAGATTTAATTAAGCGTAATATGACTAGAACAATAGAATAATATCTTAAACAATTTTATTTCTTTTCATCTACTTCTTTAAAGCCTGATTTCTTCAGCTCTTTAATGGATTTTTCAAGACTGATATTTTTGCTTGGATCTCCAATAAAGTTTAAACCAGGGATTTCGTTAATTTTATCAGCATCAATCTTATCAAAGTCTATTTTGATGGTTTCGACTACATTATTTTCAGTTACTTTTATTTTGTTTTCATAACCCTCTATAGACGGAATCTTATCGACTTTTGAATCTAAAAGTGCCTGTGCATCATTAGCATTATCAACTCCAAGGGACTTAAAAGAAATTATCTCCTTCTGAGATAACTTAGTAATATCATCACCCTTATGCTCGAATTTAATTGTTATATTTTTGTGATCTTCTGTATTTTTGAGCGTAACAGAGTGATTGTCACCATACTGAGAATTACTACCACAAGAAGAAATCGTAAAAGCCATTAGTAATATTGTGAGAATAGCAAATAATTTTTTCATATTTACCCCTTAGAATTAATTTTTAACTTTACTGTATGCAAAGAAAAATAATATGATAATCTTAAAAATGAACTCTGAATTTTTATGTTTAGATTATACCATAATTCATATTAAAATTCTTCAACAAAATAGTTTCCATTTACTGGGAAAAATTTTGAGATAAAGTGGTATTTTGTTCTCTATAGAGGTATAATATTTTAGAAGGAGGAATTGAGATGAAAAAGGAAATGACAAATATAGATATTTTTTCGGGATTTCTAGGTGCTGGAAAGACAACACTTATTAGAAAGCTTATTGAAGAAGCATATAAGGGCGAAAAAATTGTATTAATAGAAAATGAATTTGGTGAGATCGGAATCGACGGAGGATTCCTTAAGGATGCGGGCATTGAGATCAACGAAATGAATTCAGGCTGCATATGCTGTACCCTGGTCGGAGATTTTTCAAAGGCTATCGAAAAAGTTATCGATGAATTTAAGCCGGATCGTATTCTTATTGAGCCATCTGGTGTAGGCAAACTGTCAGATGTTATTTTGGCTGTTAAGAACCTAAAAGACGATAGGATACATTTGAATAGTTTCACAACCATTGTGGACGGCAGAAGGTACGAAATGTATGCTAAGAATTTTGGAGAATTTTATAATAACCAAGTAGAACATGCAAACACCGTTATTATTAGTCATGCTCAGGAACTTGACGGTGAGCAAATCGATGCAGCTGTCCACAAAATAAGAGAGCTTAACAAAGAGGCTCCTGTTATAACCACTGACTGGGATGAACTTGACGGCTCTATAATTTTAAAAACCATGGAGGAAGGCTCTACTCTCGAAAAGGCATTGGAGAAATTAACATATGAGGTTAATCATGCAGACTGTGATCATGAGCACGGTATTTGCCATCATGAAGGGCATGAGCACGATCACGAGCATTGTCATGACAATCGTAGCGAACATGATGAGCATAATCACGACCACCATCATGACCATAATCATCACGAGCATGACCACCACCATGACCATGACCATCATGGGCACGATCACCACCATCATGAGTATGACCACGAGCATCATCATGGGCATCACCATGCCGACGAAGTGTTTGATAGCATTGGAATTGAGACCTCTAGAACATATCAAGAAGATGAACTCGAAACGATACTTTCGAGCCTAAAAAATGACGAAGGATTTGGCACTATATTAAGGGCAAAGGGGATTTTGCAATCTTCGGATGGGTGGATTCACTTCGACTTGGTGCCAGGTGATTACGAAATTCGCAAAGGATCTGCAGACGTAATAGGTAGAATAGTTGCCATTGGAACAGAACTTGACAAGGACAAAATAAAGGCGTTATTCAAGATAAATAATTGATTAATCATAATAAATTATAAAGGAAAATTGAATTTGTATTTAAGAGGAGAGGCATGAATATACCTGTATTTATATTTTTTGGATTTCTTGATGCCGGAAAAACAAACTTTATTCAGGAACTATTAGAGGGCGATGATTTTGTCGAAAATATGAGGACACTTGTAATAGTTTGTGAAGAAGGCATTTCACCATATCAGAAGGAAAAATTCGTTTCTGAGGATATCTTTCTTGAATATATAGAAGACCGCGATGACTTCAATGCCAAAAATCTCGATTGGCTGCAGAAGAAGCATAGAGCAGAGCAGATCCTCATAGAATATAACGGAATGTGGGACAAAGAAACGCTTGCAAATGGACTACCAGCAATGTGGAATGTGGTTCAACAGGCTGCGATTTTTGAGTCAAAAACTTTTATTTCATATAACAAGAATATGAGACAGCTTGTATATGAAAAACTGAATACTGCTGACATGATATTCTTTAATCGTTCCACAAGAGATGGATTTGATATGGAAGAATATCACAAGATAGTTCGTGCGGCAAATAATCGTGCACTTATCATATATGAGTATGAAGATGGGACTGTTGAGCAAGACAACATCCCAGATCCACCACCATATGACCTTGATGCTGAGATTGTAAAAATTAGAGACGATGATTTTGCGTTCTTTTTAAGAGATCTGATTGATAGTCCTGAGATTTATGATGGAAAGGTTCTCGAGTTTAAAGGCAGGGCGCTTTGTACCGAGGAAGGAAACGAGGATTTAGAAAATTTTGCGATTGGAAGACACGTCATGACATGCTGTGTTGAAGATATTTCTTTCCAACCCATTATATGTGAATATGCACCTGGATGCATTTCAAGATTAAAGCCTGATCAGCATGGGGATTGGTTTGTTGTCCGTGGAAAGATGACCTTCCAAGAAAGTCCAATTTACGACGATATAGGACCAATACTTGTGGTGAGTTATATTAGACCTGCAAAAGCTGCAGATCCTGAATTAGCAACATTTTAAACTTGTTACGAAGGCAAATCTTTCGGGTCAAACTATTTTGTGGTATAATCATTTGAAAATGGGTTTGATTGCAGAAAAATCAATAAAATTAAAGTTAAGAATCAAAATGAAATAAAAAATTATGAATAGGTAGGTTAGAGAATGTCAGAATATAGGAGTTCAAATTTTATTCACGATATAATAGATGAGGATAATAGAACTGGCAAACATGGCGGTGAAGTTGTCACAAGATTCCCGCCTGAGCCTAACGGATATCTTCATATTGGACATGCAAAGTCGATTTGTTTAAACTTTTCGACTGCTGAAAAATATGGCGGTAAGTGCAATCTGAGATATGATGATACAAATCCAGAAAAAGAAGATATGGAATATGTGGAGTCAATTGAAGAAGATGTGCACTGGCTCGGATTTGAATGGGATAATAAATTTTGGGCTTCAGATTATTTTCCGAAAATGTACGAGGCGGCATGCGAACTGATTAAGAAGGGCAAGGCATTTGTTTGCGAACTTTCTCCAGAAGAAATGAGGGTGTATAGAGGAACTTTAAAAGAGCCAGGTAAAAATAGCCCTTACAGAGATAGACCCATTGAAGAAAATATGAAACTTTTTGAGGAAATGAAGGCGGGCAAACATCCCGAAGGCTCAATGGTTCTTCGTGCAAAGATTGATATGGCATCTCCAAACATTAATATGAGAGATCCAATAATATATAGAATCGCTAACGTTTCTCATCATAATACTGGAGACGAATGGTGTATATATCCTATGTATGATTTTGCTCATCCGATCGAAGATGCAATAGAAGGGATTACACACTCTATATGTACCTTGGAATTTGAGGACCATAGGCCACTTTACGAGTGGTTTCTTGATGAACTCAATTGGTGGAATCCACAGCCTCAGCAAATTGAATTTGCAAGGCTTAATATAACCAACACTGTAATGAGTAAAAGACTTCTGAAGGGGCTTGTTGACGATGGTGTGGTAGAAGGATGGGATGATCCGAGAATGCCGACAATAGCAGGCTTACGAAGAAGAGGTTATACTCCATCGTCAATACGCGATTTCTGTGATAGAATCGGCGTTGCAAAGTCTAATAGCGAAGTTGAAATGGGACTTTTGGAGTTTTGTGTAAGAGAAGATTTGCAGTCAAAGGTTGAATCAAGAAATGTTGTTGAGAATCCTGTGAAAGTAATAATAACTAATTACCCTGAAGGAAAAACTGAGGAATTTCAAGTGGAGAATAATGGCAAGGTCCCTGAACTTGGAGAAAGGACAATCACCTTTAGTAGAGAAATATGGATTGACGGTGAAGACTTTAAAGAAATCCCTCCTAAGAAATATTTCAGATTATTCCCTGGAAATGAGGTAAGACTCAAGGGTGCATATTTTATAAAGTGCACAGATGTAGTTAAAAATGAGGATGGCACAATCAAAGAAGTGCATGCAACTTATGATCCAGAGACGAAAAGTGGAAGTGGATTTACTGGTAGAAAGGTAAAGGGCACTATACATTTTGTTGATGCTGCAAACTGTGTGCCTGTAGAAGTAAGAAATTACGGTTACCTAATGATACCTGATGAGAATGGAGAAAATCAATTAAACGAACATTCCGTAGAGACACCAATTGCTTACGCCGAGCCTTCTATCCTAGATGCGAAAAAAGGTGAGAGATTCCAATTCTTTAGACATGGATATTATATTGCAGACTCAGTGTTATACGAAGAGGGCAGAGACGGCAGAAAGGTTTTTAACCGAATTGTTGATCTCAAAAGTAGTTATAGACCGAAATAAGGGAATGTAGCAACATATGATGGATGAAATAATTTTTACTCTTGGTAAAAGTATGGGTGCAGCACTGGTGGCAGTTTTAGCTGGTTTCAGTGCTGTAGCTATATTTAACGGCATGCCGCCTGGATGGCTTACAGATTATGGAGAAACTCCCTCGGAAGAACTTTTAGACAGATCTAAGCCTAGGATTAATCGAAATCCTTGGGCATACATTCTATCCATAGTATTGTCACTAGCTTTTATAAAATTCATATCAATTGATTATCGCTTTTTTGCGTGCGGAGTTGTTTTAATGTGGGCGCTAGCTGTTATGTCTTTGTCAGATGCTAAATATAGAATAGTTCCAGACCAGTTTATTATCTTAGCATTTATAAGCGGCTTTGGATTCATACCCTTTATAGATTCCTGGCAGGCTCAATTAATAGGACTATTGATCGGCGGAGGCATAATGTTTTTGGTTGCTACACTTTCAAAGTTGGCGCTCAAACAGATGGCAGTAGGCGGTGGCGATATCAAACTTTTTGCAGCACTTGGGATTTGCCTTGGCGCTAAAGGCGTAGTAGCCGTTATGATTCTGACATGCTTTATCATGGGGATACATGCACTGTTTAAGATTAGTAGAGGTGAACTTTCAATCAAAGATTCTCTTCCCATGGTGCCATATGTATTTGTAAGTACTGGGCTTTACCTATCGATTATATGGGAATTACAACTGAATTTGGAGATTTAGATGGAACAAAATATTTTGCTTTCAATACAATACGATGGTACAAACTTCAGTGGATGGCAGAGGCAGCCAGGGATTAGGACAGTACAGGGCACTATTGAAGATGTCATTGGGGCTGTTCTCAATCAAGATATCAAAATACGGGGTGTAAGCCGAACAGATTCAGGAGTACACGCTCATCAGCAAATGGCCCAGTTCTGCGCAGATATAAAAATTCCAATTGAAAAAATTGCATTTGTTTTAAACAATGCGCTTGCAAAAAACAGCGGAAGACATGGGCTTATGCCTGATATTTTTATTACAGCAGCTCAGCAAGTGCCTCTGTCTTTTGATGTAAGAGGAGCCGTAGTGGGAAAGAAGTATAGCTATTTTCTGGAGACAGGACCAATGAGAGAGATAACCCTACGGAACTCGAGATATTTTGTTGATGAATATTTACGCTTAGATAAGATGAGAAAAGCTGCGAAAGCATTAACTGGGATACACGATTTTTCTAGTTTTAAGGCTGCAGGAGGAGACCCAGAGCAAAATCCAAATAAGACAATATATGGCATAAATATTTTCTGTACTGAAAGTGAAAAAAACAAACTTGGGCATCAGAGCATTAGGATGGATTTCTATGGGGATAGTTTCCTATATAAACAGGTTAGGATTATGACCGGTACACTTATCGATGTGGGTGTGGGTAAAATGCCAGAAAATAGCATTAGCAAAATATTGAATGCTAAAGAACGTCAGCATGCTGGACATACGGCACCGCCACAGGGATTGGTTTTGGAAAAAATGTATTTTGATAAAGATTCCCTTTTGGATGAATCAAGAAACGAGCTGATGCAAAGTGCTTATAGTGATAATTGAATATACAAAGATATTTTATTAGTAATTTAAGAGGAAGAATATTATGGAAAAGTTTGAAGACAAAAGACCATCTTGGGATGAATATTTCATGGGGATGGCAAAACTCACCTCTCAAAGATCGACTTGTTTGAGGAGAAAAGTCGGTGCAGTAATCGTTAAGGATAAACATATAATTGCGACTGGATATAATGGAGCACCAAGAGGACTTTCTCATTGTGCGGAACTTGGTGGATGTTTGAGGGAAGAGCTAAATGTGCCATCCGGTCAAAGACATGAATTGTGCAGAGCCCTTCATGCTGAGCAAAATGCGATAATTCAAGCCGCTACGCTAGGACAGAGTATAGAGGGCGCGAGTATATATATAACTCATCAGCCATGCTCAATATGCTCGAAAATGATAATTAATGCAGGAATAGATAGAATTGTAGTTGATGAAGGATATCCAGATGAATTAGCAACAAATCTATTAGAGGAAGCGGGCATTAAGGTTGTGAAATTGGATCTTAATAATTAAATATGCAAAATATAAATAAAATGGGAAGTCCTTCGGGCATCCCTAATGATTTTTACAAAAAGCTCATCAAAATTGCTGCGCCGATTGCCGTTCAGGGTATAATTTCATCCTCGCTTGGGCTTGTCGACAATATAATGGTTGGCAGCCTTGGCGAAGAAGCCCTTGCAGCGGTTGGCATTGCGATGCAGATTTTCTTTGTTCAATATCTTTTCGTTTTTGGATTTGTAAGTGGCTGCGGAACATTTGTTGCGCAGTTTTATGGTGCCGGTGATAGAAGGGGTGTCCACAAAACACTTGGATTTGCAATAACGGTATCGCTCTTTATAGGGTTAGTGTTTTTTGTTGCAGCGTTTTTCTTTCCAGAGAGAGTAATTGCTCTATACACTGATGATTTATCTATCGTGCCGCTTGCTAGCACTTATATGAGAACGGGGTCATGGACAATTCTCTTTTTGGGATTCAGCATACCAATAGAAGCCGCTCTTAGGGGAACTCAGCAGACTACTCTACCACTTTACATTTCCACATTCGTATTTTCTCTAAATACAATACTAAACTACTTCCTCATATACGGTAAATTTGGATTTCCTCATCTAGGTGTTTACGGGGCAGCAATAGCTACAGTAATAGCAAGGTTTCTAGAAATGTTAATACTTCTTATAGTAATTAGAAGGGGAAATTATTTAACTGGTAGATTCTCAGAGTATTTTGATTGGAATAAAGTGTTTTTAAAAAGAGTTTTAAATAATGCAAAGAGCACCACAGGTAATGAACTTTTTTGGTCTCTAGGCCAGACGGTATACGTTGCTGCTTTTGCCAGGCTTGGAGTAACTGCATATGCATCGTTTCAAGCAGCCAATAATATTAATGGAGTTTTTATTTTTGCGGGATATAGCATTGGTGATGCAACGCTGATTCTGCTGGGTGAATATCTTGGACGAAGAGAAAATGATTTGGCTGAAGAGATTGCAAAAAAAGTTCTCAAAATTGGTACTGTAATAGGTATAATTTCAGCTTTTGGACTCTACTTCATAGGCAAATGGATGCTTCAACTTTTTGAATTAACAGATCTAGGGCAAACATACTCTGAAAGACTCCTTATTGTTATGGCAATTATAATGGCCATCAAGGTTTATTGCACAATTCTTGTAACAGGGATATTGCGTGCAGGCGGTGACACAAGGTTTGCCATGCTTGCTGAGTGTGGGGCGGTATGGCTGATAGGAGTGCCACTGGCCTTTATAGGGGCATTGACCTTGCAACTTCCTATTTACTGGGTTTATGCTTTAATTGGAACGTACAATATAGTTGAAGCAACAATTTTAACACTGAGATTTAAATCAAAAAAATGGAATAAGACCATGATAATAGGTCTTGAATCTACCAATTAAACAATTAAAGATGCACAATACCATTTGCAAGAATTGCAGCAGAACCACCCACCCTGATCTTCACATTGTCCTTAAAGCTCGAATTGCTCGCATTAATGTTAGTAGAATTAGAAACTGGTGATAGCGTAGCGGTAATAGACGATGGACGTTGCATTGACTCACCTTGAATTACATTTAGCACACAATTTGGTGAAAGCATCTCGTTTATGTAAAAATAATATGCCAAAGCACCATTTGAAGTCCCCGTTGCCGCTTCCTCATCAATTCCGTAAAGTGGTGCGAAGTTACGACAAAATACACTTCTCTCAGTGGAAATTTCCTCGTCATAGTTTGTCGCGAATGCATGAATGCCGACAACCTTTAAATCTCTTGACAATTCCGATATCATATCCATATTTGGCTCCATGTGGTCTAAGATTTTTTTTGACGGAATTGGCAACATGATATCAGGTAATCCTGTTGAAATTGCCATAGGTTTTAATTTTGAGATAGAATCTCCGCTTGGAACGGAGATTCCCATAGAATCGTAAATTTTTTCCAATAAACTCTCTTCCTCAAAAGTTGCTATGTGAACAGGAGCTGCCATGTCCATAAGCACATCATTTTCGCTTACTTCAACATTAATTATACCAGCCTTTGTTTTGAGATTAATAGACCCATTCTTTAAGATGCCTGTTTTGTTGAGACAGTAAACTCCACCGATGGTAGCATGCCCGCACAAGTCGACCTCGTCTGTCGGAGTGAAGTATCTTGCGTGAAAATCGTATTCCTTTGAGCCTTGTTCAGGTTTAATAAATACTGTCTCAGAATATCTAAGCTCCGCAGCCAACTTGATCATCTTTTCCTCAGACGGAAAATTATCATCTTTATCAAGGAGAACAACACCTGCAGCGTTACCTCCGAAAGTTTTATCTGTAAAAGCATCAACTATAAAAAAATTGTATTCAGACATCGTTTCCCCTTTCAGTTACATAATTTTGGACAAATTTTATTTGCTAAAATAATTATAATAATTTTAGCATTTATGTAAAAATATAACAAGAGCGGCATAGTAATTTTAATCATTATAGGGTATAATGTATGTAAGCATTTATATCAATAAAGCATAGAAATATATTCACGATAAATCGCATTGAGTGAAAATAGGAAATCCAATGGGAAGGAGAGACAGAGTAACCATGAAGATTACACCATTTAAATATGAAGATGGGAAGATGACTGTTTTAGATCAAAGGAAACTCCCAGGTGAGGAAGTTTATATCGAAATTAATACAGCCGAGGACATCTACAATGCAATCAAAACACTGGCTGTTAGAGGAGCACCTGCGATAGGGGTTGCTGCAGCATATGGGTATTATGTTGCACTTAAAAAGTGGTATGACGAAGAAACTAGTTATGCTTTCACGGAAATTAGCACCAACTGCACTCCCGAAGGATTTTTGCATGAGGCTAAAACACTTAGAGACTACATAGGCTCTGCTAGGCCGACGGCTGTTAATTTGAGATGGGCACTTGACCGAATATATCACAAAATTGAAAAGTTGGCGCTCAAGATGATAGAAGAGTCAGAAGAGGGTTTACTCTCTCCAGCGGGTGTAGATGAACTCATTAAAATCGCTGAAGAAGAAACATATGCGATTCACAGGGAAGATGTTGAAGCGTGCAAGGCAATGGGAGAGTATGGACTCAATCTTCTTAAAGACGGCATGGGAATCCTAACACACTGCAATGCAGGAACCATCGCTACGTCCGAGTATGGAACTTGTTTAGCTCCTATTTATCTTGGAAAGGAAGCGGGCTATAACTTCCACGTATATGTTGGAGAAACAAGACCGCTGCTTCAGGGTGCAAGACTTACTTCTTGGGAACTCCAGGAAGAAGGAGTCGATGTTACTTTGATTTGCGACAATATGGCAGCTTCGCTGATGAAATTAGGCAAGGTCGATGCCATCGTGGTAGGGTGTGATAGAATGGCTGCAAATGGTGATGGCGCTAACAAAATAGGAACGCTAGCTCTGGCTGTGTTGGCGAAACATTATGATGTGCCATTTTATATGTTTGTTCCGACATCAACTATTGATCTGAAAGCTGCATCGGGTGATGATATAATAATAGAAGAGCGTCATGGAGATGAAATTTATAAGCATTGGTTTGAAAAACCTATGGCACCGGAGGGTACCGATACATATAACCCTTCATTTGACGTAACCGATGCAGGACTGATAACAGCAGTTGTTACCGAAGAAGGCGTGATATATCCACCTTTCAATGAAGGACTTTGTGAGGCTGTAAAAAAAGCTCACGAAAAGAGAAATAATAATCAATAAATGCATGCTCTCTTAAACTGCTGATATATGTGCTGATGTCATTGTGCAATGGCACATAATAATAAAACTTAATGAATAAGGAAGCGTTGACAAGATGCAACAAAAGAGTTTTCTCGAAAGATATGTAAAGGTCATCGTAGTCTTTGCTGTAATCGCCGGATCGGCCTCGGGTATTTTCGGTTCGGTGATTAAGGCACCGCCGATGGCGATTGGATTTTGGCGACTGAGTTTTGGTCTGCCATTTTTTGCTGTGCCGTTTTTTAAATCGGGAATAAACGAGGTGAAGACGATTCCCCCAAAAAGCATGCTTTTTACAATCATGGCTGGGGTGTTTTTATTTTTGCATTTTTTTTGTTGGTTTAGTGCAGTTAAACTGACTAACATAGCTTCTGCTTCAGTGCTGGCAGCACTTCATCCTCTTGTAGTTGTATTTACAACGATATTTGTCTTCAAGAGGCACGTAGGACGAAGAGCTTTGATGGGAATCTTTTGTGCACTTGCAGGTGCTAGCATGGTTGCGGGATTTGATTATAAGGAACTTGCAGCGGGAGATTTTAAGGGGGACGTTTTGTCTATCGCGACGGCAATATTTATGGGTCTGTACTTTGCTATGGGTCACGAAGCCAGAAAAAACATATCAGGAACTACGTATGTATTTTTATGCTTCCTGTTTTGCTGGATTTGCTTTGTCATAGGTATGATATCTACGGGAACGCAATTCGCAGGTTACTCGTCTTCAGACTGGATTTACATTCTATGGCTTACAATCATATGCCAAATTGGAGCTCATGCTGTGTTTAATCTATGCATGGGACATGTATCATCGTTATATGTTTCCACGTGGGAATCTGGAGAAGCTGTTTCGGCAACGATGCTTGCATATATTTTGTTAGGACAGGTGCCCAAGCAGTGGCAGATTCTAGGTATGATTACAGTCGTAATTGGACTGTTGTATTACAATTATTATAGCAAGCTTGATGAGAGCCAGGATAGAGACCATTTAAACAAAGAGTTAAACTTCGAATCTAATAATGGCAAAGATAGTGAAGAAGGTGGCTGTTAATGAGTTACAAGGTTAAAATTTCTTCATTTGAGGGGCCGTTTGATTTGCTTGTATACCTCATAGAAAATATGCAAATGAGCATATACGATATTCAGATTTCAGAAATTACAGGCCAGTACATGGAGTATATGAAGGATTTAAATACAATTGATGTGGAAAGGGCTACAGAATTCATGGTGCTGGCGGCCAGCCTGATAGAAATAAAGAGTAAGATGATATTGCCGTCGGAAGATGGTGATGTTGAGGGCATCGTTGAGGAAGATCCAAGATCGCAACTCGTTGAAAGAATAATTGAGTACAAAGCATTCAAGAAGAAGGCAGAAATGCTTGCAAAAAGATTTGACGAGAATCAGGACATAATGGAGAAACCTCAAGAAGATATACAGGTGTATACTAATAATCCAGATGAGTATCTGAGCCTTGAAATTGATGAATTTGTTGAAGCGTTTAATGCTTTCATTGAGAGGAAACAGAGAATAGATCAAGTTAGAGAGCGATATACAAGGCTTGAAAGAGATAGAATCTCCATGGAATCAAGGATGGAATACATAATAGATAGATTCAAAAAAGAGACCAAAGCAAATGGGGCAAACGCTAAGATCCTTTTGAGAGATCTAGTTCCAGGCAAGCAAGATAACTATAATTTAGTTGTAACCTTCGCAGCAACGCTTCAGATGATAAATCAAAAAGCGATAATTGCAGAACAAAAATCTACTTATGGAGATATATTTCTAAAATTAAGTAATGACAGTAATTGGGTTAAAGATAAGGAGATCTCGTAATGGGAAACGCTCAAATATACAAGTCTGCTCTAGAATCAATGCTTTATGTATGGGGAGAGCCCCTTTCAATAAAGGCTGCTGCCGATGTTCTTGGAATAGAATATGAGCAGGTTAAAGAACTATTAAATGAATTAAAAGACGAATATGAGAATGACGGACGAGGCATTAGGATAAGGCAGATTAACAGATCCTTTCAGATGGTAACCGCGGCAGAGAATGCAATATTCATCAAGAGGCTCTGCACACCTGTTAAAAGTTCAAAACTTTCCCAAGCTGCACTTGAGGTTCTGGCTATTATCGCATACAAACAGCCTGTTACAAAGGCAGAGATTGAAGCTATAAGAGGTGTGCGTGCAGACAGGGTTGTAGAAGGGCTCATGAAGAGGAATCTAGTTGCAGAGAAGGGCAGATCTGAGGGGATTGGAAGACCTATCATTTACGGGACAACAGATGTGTTTTTGAAACAATTTGGATTTGCATCAATATCCGAGTTACCTCCATTCCAAGATTTGGAAGGCGTTTTATCCGATGAAGAAATCGACAATTCAAGTTCGACTCAGCAACTTAAGCTAAAAATATAACCGTTATATATGTGCATGTAAGAGATGGAAAGCAGAATTTGTTTATGGAAAATATAATACTAATTGGGATGCCGGCTAGCGGTAAGAGCACAGTTGGCAGACATCTTGCAAAAAAATTAAATATGGATTTTATTGATACTGATAATCTTATAGAAAAATGTGAAGGCATGAAGTTGCAGGAAATAATCAATCAGAAGGGTAATGACTACTTTTGGAAGGTTGAGGAGAATATATTATGCAATTTGGATTGTCACGACACAGTTATAGCTACCGGGGGGAGTGCTGTTTTGTTCCCAAAAGCAATTGAACACATGAGGCAGACGGGCATTATTATATATCTTGAACAAAGTCTAAGCTGGCTAAAAAAGCGACTTTATAATCTTGATTCAAGGGGAGTTACACTTGATGAAGGTGAAAGCATAGAATCACTTTATAACTATCGGGTTCCACTGTACAAAAGATATTCCCAAACAACTGTAGAGGTTGCGAATAAGAGTGTTGAAGAGGTTGTAAATGAGATAATAAAATCTTGCATGCAGAGATAGTAAATGATATAATTCTGACTGTATTGATTTACTAGAAGATATTTAGGAGGATTTTGTATGGATATGTATGATAATGGCTATCAGATGAGTGAAGTTTTAGGTGCCGAATATACTGCTTTTGGTATTATTACATTAGTTATAAATTTTGTTGCTTGGTGGATGTTGTTTAAAAAGGCAGATCTACCTGGCTGGTACGGTATAGTTCCGATTCTCAATTTGATTTATCTTGTAAAGGTTGCAACTGGAGGTTCTGGATGGGGCACAGTTTTGTTCTTTATACCTGTTGTAAATGTGATTTACGCAATCTACGTTTACTGGCAGCTTGGTAAATCTTTTGGAAAAAGCTCACTCTTTTGTTTGGGGCTTGTTCTACTTCAGAACATTTTTATCTTGATTCTAGCCTTCGGTAAGTCAGAGTACATAGGACCAAAAGGTAAGCCTACGTCTTATACTTATAATGGATAGTTAAAACTGGCTTATAAATGTTTTTAAATTTAGATATCGAAATATAATAGTGCGAAATCACATGCATTTTATTAAAGAAAGGAAGAAAAATGGAAAGAATTAAAACAATAGAAACAAGAAATCTTGCAGAGAGCCTTGAGAATGGTGGATGTGGAGAATGCCAAACATCATGCCAGTCAGCTTGTAAGACATCATGCGGAGTAGCTAATCAGCCTTGTGAAAACGAGGGGAAATAATATAGCATGATACACCAATTTAAGTTAAACGGATACAATATTGTGTTGGACGTTTGCAGCGGATCGGTGAATGTAGTGGATGATGTGGCATATCGCATCATCCAACTTTTTTGTGCAAAGAAAGATGGCGGGTTATCTGAAGTTGAGGGGCATCCGAGTGATAATGAAAAGTCAGATATCGTGGATAAAGTGATGGCTGAGTTTGCAGGAGTAGAGGATTTAACCTATGAGGAAGTAAGGAATGTTGTAGAAGATGTTGCAAGCCTTGTCAGAAACAAAATATTATTCACTCCTGACATATACCGCGAGAAACTTGCGAAAACCGCTAAGAATACTGACGTTATCAAAGCCCTCTGTCTCCATGTGGCACATACATGTAACCTGAATTGTGAATACTGCTTTGCTGCACAGGGTAAGTTTCATGGTGATTCAGCACTAATGAGTCTTGATGTAGCCAAGAAGGCACTTGATTTTCTGATTGAAAATTCTGGCAACAGAAGGAACCTGGAAGTCGATTTCTTTGGTGGTGAGCCGCTCCTCAACTGGGATGTGGTTAAGCAGACTGTTAAATATGGCAGGGAATTAGAGAAAAAATATAATAAGCATTTTAGATTTACACTCACAACAAACGGTGTGAACATCACTGACGATGTCATCGATTTTGCTGATAAGGAAATGGATAACGTTGTTCTGAGCCTTGACGGTAGAAAGGAAGTACATGATCACTTCCGAAAATTTATTGATGGAAGAGGCAGCTATGACCTAGTCATACCGAACTTTAAGAAACTCGTGGAATCTCGTAACGGTAAGAAATATTACATCCGCGGAACATTTACTGCCCTAAACAAGGATTTTCTGAAAGATATTTTGCACATGGCAGACCTCGGATTTGACCAGCTTTCTATGGAGCCAGTGGTATGCTCACTAGATGAGCCGTATGCTTTGACGGAAGAGGACTTGCCATACATTTTTGACCAATATGAGGATCTTGCCGTTGAAATGCTAAAAAGACGACGCGAGGGCAGGCCATTTGAATTCTATCACTATATGATTGACCTCAAAAACGGACCATGCGTGCACAAAAGAGTTGCAGGCTGTGGATCGGGCTGCGAATACATGGCTGTTACGCCGTGGGGGGATCTATATCCATGCCACCAGTTTGTGGGAGATGAGGATTATAAAATGGGTGATATTTATAGCGGAATTTCTAATGTCGAGAAAAGAAAAGAATTTAGCCGTTGTAATATCTATTCAAGAGATGAATGTGATGACTGCTGGGCTAAGTTGTATTGTAGCGGAGGATGTGCAGCAAATAATTATCACAGTAGCGGATCTGTTGCGGGTATATATGAGCAAGGTTGCAAAATATTCAAGAAGAGAATGGAATGTGCAATAATGCTTGAGGTTGCAACGCAGCTTGATAATGAAAAATAAATTTTAAATTAAGATTATAATTTAAAATAATAGGTATATATTAATAACAAGGGTTAGAATATGAGGATAAATAAATATATTGCAGCCTCTGGAGTTTGCAGTAGACGAAAGGCTGATGAACTAATCGAAACTGGCAAAGTCAAAATAAATGGCCAAATCCTAAGGGAAGCCGGCTATCAAGTAAAAGATGGGGATGTTGTAATTGTTTCTGGAGAAGTAATCCAGCCTATCAAGAGTCATACATATATTTTGTTAAACAAACCAAAGGGTGTTATAACTTCTGTTAAAGATGACAGGGGCAGATTGACGGTGCTGGATCTTTTAGCTGAGAATCCTGATATCATAGATAGAGCCCCTCGCCTTTTCCCAGTTGGAAGATTGGATTTTGATACCTCAGGGATTTTGTTATTAACTGACGATGGTGATTTAACTTATAGGCTGACACATCCAAAGCACGAATTTCCTAAGACATATCATGCTCTTGTTCAAGGTGTTATTAGTCGAGAGAGGGAGTTGAAACTTATCAGAGGTGTTGACATAGGAGGTTTTGTTACATCAAAAGCAAGAGTCAGAACGCTTAAGGTGAAATCCAATACCAGTCTTGTTGAGATAACTATTCACGAGGGCAAGAATAGACAGGTAAGGAAGATGTTTGATGCGGTGGGTAATCCAGTAATTGAACTAAAACGAGTGGCATTTGGCGAAATACAGCTTGGGCATTTGAAAGAGGGGGCTTGTAGGAAGTTGACTAAGAAGGAATTTGAATATTTAACTAATATTTAGATTTGAATTGAGATCTTGAAATGCTGTGCTTGATATCCCAATTGGCAACCTTTAAAATTGTATGTATATAAATTCGTTACCATATGATAAAGTAATGAAAAATATTCAAAAATCGGTTGACAATTTGTATAAATGTGGATAAAATTGAGTCTTAGTAGTAAAAGAAAGGAGCAAATATGGCAAAGAGAGTGAAGATAACAAAAAGAGAGTTGATGGTCAAGGCAGAAATGCTGAAGGCAATGGCTAGCCCTGTTAGATTAGGGATTTTAAAGGAACTTTCGGAGAATGACTATTGCACTGTTACATACTTTACAGAAGTTATGGATGAATCACAGTCAACAATATCTCAGCATCTTGCAAAGCTTAGAAGTAGACAAATTGTTTCCGTTGAATATGAAGGTACAAGAGCAAAATACAGCCTTGAAAACGACAAAATAAGATCCCTTGTTAAAATAGTATTTGAGTAAGGTATAAGCTTTTCTGAAGAAGGATTATCATATCAAGTATTCTACTTGATAGAGTTTTAGCTAAAGAATAAATTGTTAAAAATACGAGATTTTTGATAGAGGTTTTCAAATGGTATTTACAGTAGTGGATAAAATTTGCGAAAAATGCAATCAAAATATCACAAGCACTCATAAAGCCAAAGCTTATATTGCAGAGATGTACCTAAATTGTATGGAAATAACGGAAGGCAGAACAGATAAGAATGCTATTTTGCTTGATTTATTCTATGATTTTGTTATATCTATTATTGTTGGTATGATGGAAAATATCGATGATACTTTGGCAAAGCGTAATGAAATGTTTGAAACAGTGCTTTCGGAAATCGGATTTGAGAGCAAGGTCCCGCTACCTTTGATATTAGTCGGTCATGAAGTGGATGAGGAAGATGTTCAAATTTTATACTCCATGGCAAATGACTGGAGGGGCACTAATTTCTGGAAGTTATATTTGTCTGCTATCAATAAGGCTTCAGAAAATTGTGTTGATGTATCAGAAGATGATTCAAAATCAGGCAAGGAGTGCAGTCTGTATGCTAATCGTCTTGGATTTGAATTTATAGATTTATCTCGAAACTTTGCATTTGAAATTGAGGGAGTTCTAAAGGATTATTTTCCTGACGACTCGATTGAAGATGTGGCAGATAACTATATTTCAGATGTAATCTCAAAACTTATGAGCCAATAGGCAGCCAAAGTTTTAAAATAACTTGTTGATCAAAAACCCCGAGTAGAAAAATAATTTCTGGCTTATAGGACAAAAAGAGTTGGTAAAAATCGCTGTGAAGATTGAAATTTCAGTCCTCATGGCGATTTTAAGTTGTTTTTAAGAAGATATAGGGTGGACAAAAAGAGTTGGTAAAAATGCTCGAAACCCTTGAAATCTT
>JAQYRL010000025.1 GCA_028725765.1 Clostridiales bacterium | reverse complement strand
CATTTAGAATCAATTTGTTTGTTGTCAAGAAAATAAGATAATAGGCCATAAGATATTTGAAATCAATGGCTTTATTTAGATGAATAATTTTTGGTCTATCTAATTTTATATATTTTCAATCTTCACAGTTTGCGAGGATATCTATCAGCATATTTGACAAAATCATATAATTTAAGTAAAATTCACAAGTAATATTTAAAGGAAAGGTGGGAAAATTGTGAAGTTATTTCTTAAAATGTCTCAATTGGCAACTGCCAAGGCACAATGTGTGTGCAGTCAATCTTGATTGGCTATAAACATTAAAAATTTTGAAAGGAGAAATAATGGAAACAATAGTATCCGCTTTAATAGTTTTTGTTTCTACATCAATTGACTACTTAGTTGTTTTGACTATTTTATTCGCCAGTCAAGGCAAGGAAGGCTTGAAATCAATTTATACAGGGCAGTATTTAGGTACAGGACTGCTTGTACTGGCTAGTCTTATTGCCGCTTACTTTTTAAATTTTATTCCACAAGATTGGATTATTGGACTCCTTGGTCTAATCCCACTAGGTCTTGGTATAAGAGCAATTTTTGTGGATGAAGATATTGATGAAGAAGATATCGAGGGGAAAATTACCGGAGATGGATCAAAAATCTTAGCATTTACAAGTTTAACAGTAGCAATGGGTGGAGATAATTTAGGAATTTATATCCCCTATTTTACAGGAAAGAGTTTGATTGAGATTAGTATAATTTTAGTAATATTTGTGTTAGGGATTTTGATTCTATGCAAATTATCTCAAAATCTCGCCTCAATTTCTGCTATCGGAGAGATTGTAGAGAAGTACGAAAAAATAATTGTACCTGTCGTGTTTATTGGACTCGGTCTCTATATAATGATTGAAAATGGAACTATTAATTATTTAATATCACTAATCACAAGTTAATAGTCTATTTGTATATTTCAGACCTATTAAAGGAAATCTTTAGTAGGTCTTTTTTGTTTACTTAAAATTATCTTATCTGTCCCAAGAAATATAAGAAGCAAGAATTATGTAGATTTATGTAGTAAAAAATGCTCACACACTGCCATCAGAGGCGATGAGGCTTTTTGAAAAAACATTATATTCATACATTGACAACTATAAATGTGAATGATATAATATCTACATCTCTTGGAGGTGAAAATCATGGGATTGAGAGAAGACGTTAAAAAAATAAAGGCGCTCACAGATGAGAATCGCCTTGCAATCATGCTTGCGCTCCAACATGGAGAAAAGTGCGGATGTGAACTGCTGGAAGAACTGCATATCACGCAGCCGACTCTTTCTCATCACATGAAAATCCTTGCGGACAGTGGCCTTGTTGATTACTACAAAGAGGGGAAATGGATGCGTTACTCCATCTCCGCAGACGGTGTCAAAGATTTCCGAGAAATGATCGGTTCCTACGCAAGATGTGACTGTGAAACAGACAGCAGCGTATCCTGTGGATGCAAGGAAAAGAAGTAATCGGTATCCATAATGTTAGCCAGTCCTAAAGGACTGGCTATATAAAAACCATATACATTGATACATTTCAATGCATCAAACTAATGGAGGTGAAGTCATGAACGATCAAAACAAAGGCATTAATACATTTCAGCGGTATCTTTCTGTGTGGGTACTAATCTGCATGGCTATAGGAGTACTGATCGGGCATTTTGTCCCGGCTGTACCTGCCACACTCGGCAGATTACAGATTTCCGGTATTTCGATTCCGATCGCTCTTCTCATTTGGGTCATGATCTATCCTATGATGATGAAAGTTGATTTTCAGAGCATAAAACAGATTGGGAAAAACCCGAAAGGGCTTCTTGTCACGTGGGTTACAAACTGGCTGATCAAACCTTTCACTATGTACGGAATTGCTTATCTGTTTTTGTTTGTCGTATTCAAAGCCTTCATATCTCTGGGACTGGCAACAGAATACCTTGCCGGAGCCGTGCTTTTAGGCGCTGCTCCATGTACAGCGATGGTGTTTGTGTGGAGTACGCTTACAAAAGGTAATCCTGCTTATACGGTCGTGCAGGTGGCGACGAATGACCTAATCATCCTTGTGGCTTTTGTTCCCATAGTAAAGTTCCTTTTGGACGTTTCTAATGTGGTTGTTCCCTACAGTATTCTGTTCGTTAGCATATTTCTGTTTGTAGTGATTCCACTGGCAGGCGGCGTCCTGACGAGGATAACGGTCACGAAGCAAAGAGGTGCGGATTACTTTGAGGATACTTTTATCCACAAGTTCGACAATGCTACAACGATAGGACTGCTGTTAACATTGGTTATTATATTCAGTTCACAGGCAGAGACGATTCTGTCTAATCCGCTTCACATTGTTCTAATAGCGGTACCGCTAACTATTCAGACTTTTTTGATATTCTTTATCGCTTACGGAGCAAGCAAGCTGCTGAAATTACCACATGATATTGCGGCTCCTGCAGGGATGATCGGCGCATCAAATTTCTTTGAACTTGCGGTAGCTGTGGCGATTGCACTATTTGGTACGACAAGTTCTGCTGCGCTCGCCACCACTGTAGGCGTGCTAACGGAGGTCCCGGTCATGCTCTTGCTTGTGCGAATAGCGAATAAAACGAAAGCGAGGTTTGCGTAATGTGGACTTTTATTCAGGATCATATACTTGGGATGAAGTGGCTGAATGTGCTTATCGGGAGACTGCTGACAACAGTAGGGCTTGAAGTCAATACGAGAATCGGAGGAAGCGTTCAATTCTTTTTTTATGACGTAATCAAGATAACAGTACTGCTCTGTGTTCTGATATTTCTGATCTCTTACATTCAGAGTTTCTTTCCTCCGGAGCGGAGCAGGAAAATCATGGGAAGATTTCGTGGAATAGGAGCAAATATCGTAGGAGCTCTTCTCGGTACGGTGACTCCATTTTGCTCTTGCTCTTCCATTCCAATCTTCATGGGCTTTACAAGTGCAGGGCTTCCACTTGGGGTGACATTTTCATTTCTCATTTCATCGCCAATGGTGGATTTGGGGAGTCTTGTGCTTCTTATGAGTATTTTTGGTGTGAAGATTGCCGTGGTCTATGTGGCGCTGGGGCTTGTGGTTGCGGTTATTGGCGGAACACTGATAGAAAAGCTTCGCATGGAAGATCAGATTGCTGATTTCATCCGAAACAGTAATAGCAACGTGAATATTGATGCTCCGGACTTAACTGTAAGGGATCGTTTGGTTTATGCGAAGGATCAGGTCACTTCAACGTTTAAGAAGGTGTTTCCCTACATCTTAATCGGCGTTGGCATCGGTGCTCTCATCCACAATTGGATTCCTGAGGGCTGGGTGGAGACCGTTCTCGGCGATAATAATCCATTCGGAGTGATGCTTGCCACACTTGTGGGTATTCCAATGTATGCCGACATATTCGGCACGATTCCGATTGCCGAAGCCCTTTTGGCAAAAGGAGCATTGCTTGGTACGATTCTCAGCTTTATGATGGCGGTTACCACACTCAGCCTTCCTTCTCTTATCATGCTTAAGAAAGCGATTAAACCAAAGCTTCTTGGAACATTTATAGCCATATGTACAGTAGGTATCATCATTATCGGATACGGTTTCAATGCCTTAGCGTACTTACTGGTGTAAGGGAGGAAATTCAATGCATAAACCAAAAGTAGCATTTATTTGTGTTCATAACTCGTGTCGCAGCCAGATAGCCGAAGCATTAGGCAGACATCTTGCATTCGATGTATTTGAGAGCTATTCTGCTGGAACAGCAACAAAGCCGCGGATCAATCAGGATGCAGTGCGCCTGGTGAAGCAAATCTATGGCATTGATATGGAAAAAACGCAGTACAGTAAGCTTCTGTCCGATATCCCACCCGTAGATGTAGTTGTCACGATGGGATGCAATGTCAATTGCCCATTTCTTCCCTGCATCGAGAGATTTGATTGGGGGTTGGATGATCCGACGGGAGCCGGTGATGAAGCTTTTGTCAAGACAATTCTGGAAATCCACACGAAAATTGTAGAGCTTTCACAATATCTGACACAATAATTTACATATTACAGTTAAAACATTTTTCGCTAAAGGAGGAAAAGGAGGATAAGAAATATGAATATTAAGGTTTTAGGCGGTGGCTGTAAAAGCTGCGAGGCACTTTTGAGGACAGTAAAAGAGGCGGTAGCAAACAAGGAAGTTCATGCTGAGGTTGAGTACATAACCGATATGGAAAAAATTATGGAATATGGGGTGATGAGCACGCCCACTCTTATGATTGATGACAAAATTGTCTCTGCAGGAAAAGTGCTGAAGGCAAAGGATGTAGAGAAACTACTATAGACGAAAAAGGATAAGGCTCCCCGCTGCTGATTAATTGCAGTAGTTGGGAGCTCTGTTTTTGCCTTGATTTGACGGATTAGATGATCCAGATTTTATAGACAGAGACACTATGGTTCAGCAAGTCTGCTGCAAACAAGGCTAAACCGGATGAACTTATCAGAGAAATATTGTATATTGTTGTCTCATTACGGGTAGCAATTCAAAAATGCTATCATCAGATGTATTAACACAATTTCGAGATCGCGGTGATGAAATAAGAGTATATCCATTTTCATTTGCAGAATATTATATCTTCATCTGTTGGTTCTCTATCTAATCCAACTAAGCTGACGAATACTTTTAGGTCAGTAAAAAATATAAAGATATCTCAGTTTACAGTAAGTAATTACTTGAATTATTTTATTGATGCTTTTTTAATTGAAAAAGCCAGAAGATATGATGTGAAAGGAAGGAAATATATATCATCCCCGTATAAATACTATTTTTCAGATATTAGGCTTAGAAATGCAAGGCTAAATTTCAGACAGAATGAGCAGTCACATATTATGGAGAATGTAATATATAATGAACATCGTATGAGAGGGTTAAATGTAGACGTTGGCGTTGTGGAATATAACTATAAAGATGAGAATAAAAAACGATTAGAAAAAATTTAGAAGTAGATTTTATTATCAATAGAGGAAGTAATAGATATTATATTCAATCGGCACTTAATATTGATACAAAAAACAAGTACAAGAAACGGAATCCTCAATTAGGAATTGGGGCAAGGCGTATGGTGAATTTAGTGTAATGTATGAGGGAAGAATACCTCTCTAATTAGTCATATCAAGAAATCCAATACCGCTCGGTTCTGCCTTTTGTGATTTATGAAGTATATGAAATATGGTATAATAAAATATAATTTATATGCAGCAAAATTGTGAGAGATAATAAGAATTTACATGAAGGCGGCAAAATAAACTGACAGAAAAAGAAAATAAAGTTTATAAAATATTACTTACCCCTATCAAATGTGATAAAAATGTCACAGAAATTTATATGAAAGATAATGTTGTATATAGCCAACAGCTCATTAAATTCACTTGCGAATGTGATTTTGGATAATAAATCGAAAAATGAACGAAGTCAAAAAGAAGAGTGGTCTAAAAAATTAATTCGCTATCATTCTAAGTCTCATTATGGAGTTGATGGAATACCATGCCAAAATCGGATAGTGGAGTGAACACGATTGATTTTTGGGTAGTGGAGTTGAAAGAATTATTGTCGGAATATGTATATGAACGAAAACAAGGGGATACAGATGAAATCACTTACGCTGAATATAAAAACAAATACTCATACGGAAATGCAGGAGATTACAGACAGGGTGCAAGAGGCTGTCAGCGACAGAGGTGTTGAAGACGGCATTTGTATGCTTTTTGTCCCTCACACCACTGCGGCGGTTACGATGAACGAAAACGCTGATCCTGATGTAGTCAGAGACTTTATAATGGAACTCGATAAAATTGTTCCGTGGGATGATGGATATCATCATATTGAGGGAAATTCAGCGGCACATCTGAAATCAAGTATAATAGGATTCTCAGAGCATATCATTGTTGAAAACGGCCGTCTGCAACTCGGAACATGGCAGGGTATATACTTTTGCGAATATGACGGTCCAAGAAGCAGGAAACTGAAAATAAAAATAATGGAGGATTGACATGGATAGAATAATCAAAGTAACCGGGAAAGGTAAGATTTCAGTAAAACCGGATACCATCAGGCTGAATATCGAAGCAGAAGGTGTGTATAAGGAATATGAGCAGGCCGTTAAGAAGTCAACAGAAGCGACCTGTATTCTGCGGGAAACCCTAGAAAAAGCAGGACTTAAAGCGGAAGATCTTAAAACGGTTCATTTTGACATTGATTCTGAATATGAGAGTTACAGAGATAAGAATGATGACTATAGAAGTAGATTTGTCGGATACAAGTACACTCACAGCATGTACATCCAATTTTTAAGCGATAATAAGCAGCTTGGCAGGGTACTATATGAGCTTGCACATTGCAACGTAAATGTCGAATTTTCCATTTGTTATACAGTTAAGGATGCGGATGCTGTAAAGAATGAGCTGCTCGGAAAGGCGGTAGAGGATTCGAAAGTGAAAGCAAATGTCCTTGCGAAAGCGGCGGGAGTATCGCTTGGAGAAATCAAGAGTATTGATTACTCCTGGGGAGAGATTAAAATTTTTTCCAAGCCACTGAATTTGGGTAGTTGCGATATGTTGTTGGCAGAAGCAGAGCCTAAGCCTTACGATATTGACATTGAGGCTGATGATATTGATGTTCAGGATACCGTCACGATTGTGTGGGAAATAAAATGAAGGCTGTAAAGTATCGTTGGAATCCAAATAAGATGATTTGGTGGGCATATAAGAATGACGATACAGTTGCAGTTGCTAAGGAGATCTGTGAATCTAGTGCGACAATTGCTCCTGATAACTCGGATGTACAAACAGCAGGTGCAGCCTTTGTACCAAAGAGGTGTCATCCTGTAACAAATAAAATTTATAGAACTGCATCCAGGAGAGTAATCTCATTTTACGGAATTAATGCGGGTGCTGCAATTTACTCTATAGATGAAAAAATCGCATTAAATGAGTTCTTTGAGATAATGCTCAAGTCCTGGGTTAAAGAATCTGCTTATCCTAGTGCACAGAAGGACCCGCAGTTTAATTTAGCAAATGATCCGACATATGGACAATGCGCTGTTACGGCAATGCTTGTAAATAAATTTTTTGGTGGAGATATTAGAAAAATACATGTATCTGGTGGTGGAACACACTACTTCAATGTGATCAATGGACAAATATTTGACCTAACTAGAGATCAATTTGATTTATATAACTTGCCAGTTGATTACTCATCATCAACCAATGTGTCTATCCAGTATTGCGGAAAAAATGCTAATACAAAAGCTAGATACGATATCTTAGAAAAAATTTTATAAAGAATAAGGAAGTATACCTTTGAAGATCAGAAGGACAGTGTTGAAATCCGGTATTAGAAAGAGATTAATATGGAAATTCTTAGAATTATTTTCCCGTTAATAATGGTATGTGTTGTTGTAGTATATATTATTTATTTAGCAAAGAATAATGAGCAATCAACGACTCAGGAGAAAGATAAAACATCAGCAAAAGAAAATGAAAATGACGATGGCAGCAATTATATGTCGGCAGGCATGTCTATAGGTATGTGTCTTGGAATGGCGGTGTCAATAGCATTAGATGAGAATCTTGCAATCGGTTTATCTATTGGCATGATGCTCGGTATGGTTATCGGGTTAAATATTAAAAAATAAAATTTATAGCTTACAATTACTACATAATAGGATTATGAATACTTATAGTGAAGAGTATTATATGCGAATGATAATTGTATTTTTTTTAAAATCAACGTATAAGAAGGAGCTATTAATGGTTGATAAGAGCAATAAAAAATTCTGGGACAAATTTGCTAAGCTGTATGCACCTTTTATGAAAAAAGATAAAGGCGTTTATGATAAAATTTGCAGATATATTACTCCTCATTTAAATAAAGACATGAAGGTACTTGAACTAGCTTGTGGATCAGGACAATTATCGTTTAGTCTTTCAAAGCATACTAAAAGTTGGATTGGCACAGATTTCTCCGAACAAATGATTTTGGAAGCGAGGAAGCGTGGAGAAGCCAAAAACCTTATATTTGAAATATCCGACGCAACATCACTATCTTATGCTAATGAGAAATTCGATTGTGTGTTAATCGCAAATGCACTTCATATTATGCATAAGCCAGATGAGGCAATGAAAGAAATATATAGGGTGTTAAAACCTGATGGGATTTTGTTTGCTCCTACCTTTCTATGGAAAGAAGAAAAACAAAGAAAAATTATAAAGAGTTTGATGTCTATTTCAGGATTTAAGATGTATAAAGAATGGAATAAAAATCAATTTGAAGATTTTAT
>JAQYRL010000024.1 GCA_028725765.1 Clostridiales bacterium | reverse complement strand
GAAATCACAATGATTAAGGCTTTGTTGAATTATACTAGTAATGATTATCTATCTGGCAGAGATTTCTACACCAGGTAATCTGTTACTGCCGGAAAAGGGGGAGAAATATGAGATTTTCTTCTATGGTGAAGATGACCATGGCGGCGGTTATTGTCTTGGTCGTGCTGAGTCTAGCGGCTCAACTGAGCTCTATCATTGCCACTAACCAAGTCAGTCAAGCTCAATCAGAAGCCGCACAGCGCCAGACTGCTATCAATGCGCTTAAGACCGCGAATACTACCCTGACAGGCAATGCTCGGGTTTATGTGGTTTCCGGTTTGACTGAATCCTTGAGTAATTATTTCAATGAACTCTACGTGGTGAGAAATCGGGACTTTGGAGAGAAACTTATCAAGGAGCACGGCGGCACTAAGGAACAAAACGATCTGGTGGCGGCGATGAAAGAAAGCGCCGAGGGAACCACCGAAATGGAAATCCACGCAATGGCTTTAGCAGCGCTCTCCCGCGGTGAAGATCGGGCACTACTTCCCTTAGACTTGCAAAACTATGCTTTCACTGCGGAAGAACAGGCGATGACCCCAGAAGTGGCGGGCGCGGCGGCTAGAAATATTGTCTTCGGTCAAACCTATATGAATGCAACGAAATCGGTGGAATCCCCCATAAATTCTTTGACCTTGGCAGAATCCAATACCGCCAGTGGCAACAACCAGATCGCGCGTGCTACCACCATACAAAAAATCGCCGTCTTTGCCCTGATTGGTCTGTCATTCCTGTTGGCGGTGGAAGTAATTGTCTTCCTCATTATTGTGTTGCGGACGGTAAATAGGCCTCTTTCCGGACACACCTTGGCTCTTCGCGAACACGACGCCTACGATCTTGGGTTCCGTCTGCGTGAAGATCGTGGGGTTCCGGAGATGCGCGAACTGGCTCAGGCTCTGAATTCTCAAAACGCGCGGGTGGCGAGCCTGATTGACTCGGTCGGTAGCACTGCCGGTGACTTGAACGACAATGCTGGTTCGTTGAATACCACTTCAACCGAACTCGATAAGGCCGCCGAAGATACGCGTGAACGTGCGGCACAAGCGGCTAGGCAAGCCGGGGAGCTCGCTACCAACATGGATACTTTGAGCGCGGCCATGGAACAGATGCAGACAGCGATTCGCCAAATTTCCGAGTCCGCCACTTCAGCCTCCGAGGTGGCTCACGAGGCAGTAGAATCGGTGGCCTCCGCGACTAAGGTGATTGACACCTTGAGCGAGTCTTCTGCCGGCATTGGGGAAATCACCCAATCCATTACCTCCATTGCGGAACAGACCAATCTTTTGGCCTTGAATGCGACCATTGAAGCGGCCCGCGCGGGAGACGCTGGTAAAGGCTTTGCCGTTGTAGCCGGTGAAGTGAAGGATCTTGCCTCCCAAACGGGACAAGCCACTGCGGATATCTCCGAGCGGGTGGCCTCCATTCAGGAGGACTCCGCTAAGGCCGCTGAAGCTGTGGCGCAAATCTCGGAGATTATCCAGCGGATTAATGACTCTCAGGCAACCATAGCCTCGGCGGTGGAAGAACAAACCGCTACCACAAACGAGATGTTTGGGGTGGTGCGCGGGGCCGCGACCACGACCCAAGAAATCGTCGGCTCCATCGAGACTGTTTCTCAAACGGCGGAGAAATCTGCGCAAGCCTCCCGAGCCACCTTGGAGTCAAGTCAAGCAGTGGCGGCTTCTTCGGAGAGTCTTCACGAACTAGTCGGCAAGTACCATCAATAAGTTAAGGGCGGTGTAAATCATGAAGAAACTGGTCAACAATCCCTCGAACTCGAAGACTTTCGGAAAGAAATCGAAACTGCTCTACCTGGGGCTAGCAACGTGTCTGGCGGTGTCACTAACGGCTTGCGGGGGAGGATCTAAGACTGGCACAGTGGTTTCCTATGACATTTCGAAGCTGAAAGCTGACCCCACCGTGGCGGCAATGGTTCCTGCCGAGAATAAGGACACGCTGAAGGTGGGAATGAATATTCCCTATACTCCAGCGGAGTTCTTTGATGAAAACAACAAACCTGTAGGCTACGAGGTGGATGCTTTAAACGCTTTGGCGAGGGTCATGGGAGTGAAGCAACTGGAGATTATACAAGAAGATGACTTTGATGCCCTCCTTCCCGAGGTTAATGCTGGAACCTACGATATGGTTGTGTCTGCTATGACCCTGACTAAAGAACGCATGAGGAGCACTAACATGGTTTCTTACGCGAACGCCGGTTATGTCTATGGAGCCAAAAGGGGTAATCCGAAACAATTCGACTACGCGAACCCCTGTGGCTTCAAGGTGGGAGCCCAGGCTGGCACCTCTCAAGCAGAAATGCTCCAGACCTCTAGCGATGCCTGCGTCACCGACGGTAAACAACCGCTGACGATTGTTGCCGATCCGGATCAAGACAAGCTCGTGGCGCAGGTTGTTGACGGTAGTCTTGACGCGGTGATTGGGGAAAGTCCCATGATGAAATTTGCTGAAGTCAACAACGAGCAGTTCGAGACA
>JAQYRL010000023.1 GCA_028725765.1 Clostridiales bacterium | reverse complement strand
ATCCGCCGTCATTCTATGTATTACTACATCATACGGTATTATTTCAAGGAGATCGCAGACCATGTTAACATAGTCCTCTAGGGATTCAAATGGGATATAATCGGAGTGAGTTTGTGCTAGTCTGCTATTTTTTGTTATGTTTAGAAGGTGCAGCTTAATGCCCCATGTTCCGCTTTTACAAACGTATTCTACTGTATCAATCATATCCTTACGACTTTCGCCTGGCAATCCCAGAATAATATGTGTAACAAATTTGATACCACGTTCATTGAGTTTATTGCAAGCATCATCATATATACTTAAATCATAGCACCTATTAATAAATTCAGATGTTTGTGCATGTATGGTCTGGAGGCCAAGTTCAACCCAGATGAAAGTTTTTGAGTTTAATTCAGAGATTAAATCGAGAACATCATCTTCAAGACAATCGGGTCTTGTTGCAATCACAATACCTGATATCCTAGAGTCTGAAAGAGCATCCATGTATTTCTTTCTTAAAATTTCAACGGGTGCATATGTGTTGGTATGACTTTGAAAATATGCAAGATACTTTGCATCAGGCCATTTTCTGCTTAAAATATCTATCTGACTATCCAAAACTTCGGCAATATCATCCCCTGATGATGCCATATCTCCGCTGCCTGATTCAGAGCAAAAAATGCATCCTCCATATCCTTTGGCCCCATCTCTATTTGGGCATGTAAATCCACCATCAATTGAAAGTTTGATTGTCTTATGGTTAAACTCTTTCTTTAAATAATCACTGATAGTATTAATTGGCGGAAGCTCAGCCCCTTTGAAGTTATCGATTATCAATTTTAGACTCCTTAAAGTTATCCTTTGCTTTACTAATCATACCATTTAAAGCCTTTAACGCCAAGGGGTTTTGTGGTATAATTATAAGGAATATTAAGCTTTAAAAGGGATGATTATAGTGACTGAAAACTCTGTGAATAACAAAATAAATTCTCCGCAAAAAATGCAGGGGTTGGCATATACGGAGAGCAAAAGAACAGAAGACTTTTGCACAAATTTTGAAAGAAGCAAAGGCGTTATAAAACCTACAGTTCTACTGCATTCATGTTGTGGACCGTGTAGTACGTCTGTTATTGAAAGGCTTTCTCAAGATTACGAAATAATAGTATACTTCTATAACCCCAATATTGACGATCCTGAAGAATATGAAAAGAGGAAAAAAACTCAAAAAATTTTTATAGATAATTATAACAAAGATAATGGACTAGCTATATCTTTTGTTGAGGGTGATTACAATCCTGAAGAGTTTCACGAAATATCCGAGGGCTTTGAAGATGAGCCTGAGGGTGGAATGAGGTGCCCAAGGTGCTTTGAGCTAAGATTAAGAAGCACTGCCCTCAAAGCCATGGAAATGGGAGTGAAGATTTTTGCAACAACACTTACCGTGAGCCCTCATAAAAATTATCGCATTATATCGGCAATAGGCCAAAAGTTAGCTGTTGAGAATAATTTGCAATTTCTGGATATAGATTTTAAGAAAAAAGCCGGATTTCAGAAGAGTATAGAAATGTCTAAAGATTACAATCTGTATAGACAAAATTACTGCGGTTGCAACTATGCAAGGCGAAGCGAAGTCTCAGAGAAAAAGAAAGGAAGAAAAACAAATAATGAGCAATAGACTTGTTATTCCACAAAATTATGACCCGATGCTCGACCAGATTGAAACTCAGAGAGCAATTAAGAAGATAAAAGACTATTTTCAACAAGAATTAGCATATGGACTTCAGCTAAGACGTGTTTCTGCGCCACTTTTTGTTCAGCCTGAAACAGGGCTTAACGATAACCTAAATGGTACAGAGAGGAGAGTCGTTTTTTCGCTTAAGGGCATGAATGAAGCACAGGTTGAAATTGTTCAATCACTTGCAAAATGGAAGCGAATGGCTCTTGGAAAATATGATATACCTATTGGCCACGGTATATATACGGATATGAATGCAATAAGGCGTGACGAAGATTTGGACAATTTACATTCCGTATATGTTGACCAGTGGGACTGGGAAAAGGTAATTACGAAAGAAGACAGGAATCAGGAATATTTACACGAAACTGTTAATACAATATATAATTCAGTTAAGAATCTTGGGGATTATGTAAACAGATTGTACAGAAATATTCGCACAAAATTACCAAATGAAATCTTTTTTGTTTCATCTCAGGAACTCGAGGATGCTTTCCCCGATATAACTCCAGAAGAACGCGAAAACAAAATAGTTAAAGAAAAGGGCGCTGTATTTATTCAAGGTATTGGTGGCATTTTAAAATCCGGAGAGAAGCATGACGGCAGATCTCCTGACTACGATGACTGGGATCTGAATGGTGACATTATTTTGTGGAATGAGGTGCTAGGTACATCTTTTGAGATATCATCTATGGGTATAAGAGTCGATGCAGATGCAATGGAAAGACAACTTATTGCGTCAGGAAATCTTGAAAGAAAGAAGCAGTCCTTTCATAAGGCTGTGCTCGCAAATGAGCTTCCATATTCAATAGGAGGTGGAATTGGACAGAGCAGGCTTTGCATGTATTTTTTAAGGAAGGCTCACATCGGAGAGGTTCAGGCATCAGTTTGGCCAACCGACATGATTGAAGAATGCAGCAACCATGGGATAATCCTTCTCTAGGAAAATTAAATAGGACATCATGTATTATTATAATCTAATTGTAGATAATAGAAGCAGAATGACGGATATAGGATATACGTATTCTTCCACTCAAAAACTTGAAATAGGTACTGTGGTATATGTACAATTCGGAAAATCTGTTAATCCGAAGATGGCTGTTGTAATATCCGATGCTGATAGGGATTCAATAATAAACTCTGACATAACTATAAAAGAAATTCTATCCGTATATGAAGAATTTTGTCTAAGCAAAGAGTCTGTGGAAATTGCTCTATGGATGACATCTAGGTACGCGATTAGAAAGATTGATGCACTTAAGCTGTTTTTTCCTCAGGGGAAGAAAGCAAAGAGAAAATCTCCAAAAGATATGGTACTAGATACATGTGGCGAGAGCATGAAGATCGTTAGATTAACATCCGAACAAGAAACTGTCGTTGAAGAAATTTCTTCTGCGATAGAAAGTAAGAAAAACAAAACATTTCTACTACATGGAGTTACAGGAAGCGGCAAGACTGAGGTTTATTTTAGAGCTATTGAAAGAGCAATTGCTCATCGTAAGAACATAATATACCTTGTTCCAGAAATAACTCATATAGATCAAATATTAAGGCGTCTTGTTGATAGATTTGGTCAAGATGTAATATCAGTTATTCACAGCAGACTTAGTCCTTCTCAGAGGTTCATACAATGGCAAAAAGTCTTCGAAGGCAAGTCTAGGATCGTTCTGGGTACCAGGAGTGCCTTGTTTGTTCCGATGAGCAATGTAGGCGTAGTGATAATGGATGAGGAACACGAAAATGCCTATAAGTCTGATATGACACCCAAGTACGAAACTGTTGATGTTGCGTACAAACTTTCTAAAATAAATGATGCCGTATTAGTCTTAGGATCTGCTACACCCTCTGTGGTTTCCTACTATCGTGCTAAAACTGGGATATATAGTCTAATCGAATTAAAACATAGATATAACAAAGCACCTCTTCCTTCTATGTCTTTAATTGATATGAGCGAGGAATTAAGAGAGGGAAACCCTGGGATATTAAGCAGTAAATTATACGTAGAAATATACAAAACAATAGAAAGGCAGAAGCAGGTTATCTTATTTTCCAATAGGCGCGATATCACACAAGTTATTGAATCAACATGCAAAAAACTTTTTCCGAAGTTAAGCACTGTTCGTCTGGATATGGATATTGCAACAAAAAAAGATGTCGCTACAAATACAATAAGAGAATTCGAACTTGGATTGCATGATATATTGATTGGAACACAGATTATTGCAAAAAGTATTGATTATAAGAATGTTGGACTTGTTGGAATAATATCTGCGGACAGTTCTATTAGGTCTGGAGATTATAGAGGAGGAGAGAGGACTTTTCAACTTATAACACAGGTTGCAGGTAGGGCTGGTCGAGGAGACTTTTATGCAAATGTTGTGGTTCAGACTATGGATAGTGATAGTTTTTATATAAATGCTGCTATTAATAACGACTATGTTGGATTCTATCAAAGAGAGATTTCATTTAGGCAGATGATGAATTATCCACCATTTTCAGATATAGTAGAAATTTCTATTTTAGGAAAAAATCTTGATATATGTACAAAAAACATGAATGAATATTTGGAATATGTTGGTGGAATAAATATACTGAAAGAATTAGAATTTCTATCTCCAAGAGAAGATGTTTCATTTCAAACAAAAGATAACTCAAAGATTATAGTAATGTGTAAATGTCCACTGAAGCTTAGAGCAAAGCTAGTAAAAACTTGTAATATATTTAGTGTAAAAATGGGAAAAGATAGGGATGGGTCAACTATAATGCTCGATGTTAACCCTTACTGATAAATGGAGGACTTATGGCTACAAGACAAATAAGAACAGATGGTGATGACATTTTAAGAAAAAAATGTAAACCTGTCGGCGAGGTTAGCGATCGCACAAGGGAAACATTATCAGATATGTTAGAAACTATGGAAGAAGAGAATGGAGTTGGAATTGCGGCACCTCAAGTAGGAATTATGAGGAGGATGTTTATTGCAAAACCATATGAGGATCAGGCTCCATATTATATGATCGATCCAGAGATTCTGAGCGAGGAAGGTGAGACAATAGACAAAGAAGGCTGTCTTAGTGTCCCCGGCATGATTGGTACAGTTAAACGACCTCAGAAGATAATAATTGAGGCAACTAACCTTGATGGTGATAGACAGAAATACACATTTGAAGATTTTGAAGCAAGAGTTATGTGCCACGAAAACGATCATTTAAATGGAGTGTTATATACTGATATTGCAACAGATATTATGACTTTGGAAGAAGCCACTCGATTAGCTGAGGAAGAAAATTAAACAAAAGAAATAATCAAAGATAAGGAATAGTATATAAGCAAAACAGAATAGGAGGCAATTTTGAACATAGTCTTCATGGGAACGCCTGACTTTGCAGCAACCTCTCTTAGGCGTTTGATAGCTAGTGGCCATAAAATTGAACTTGTGGTAACCCAACCAGATAAAAAGAAAAATAGAGGAAAGAAGATTGTATACTCTCCCGTCAAAGAAGTCGCACTTGAAAATAACATACCAATTATTCAGCCTTTAAAAATTAGAAATGATGAAGAAGCAATAGAAAAGCTCAGACAAGCTCACGAAAAGGCAGAAATTGGAATCGTTGTGGCATATGGACAACTCTTGCCGATGGAAGTCCTTGATATGCCGAAAAAAGGGTATATAAATGTACACGCTTCGCTATTGCCTAAACTTCGAGGAGCCTCTCCAATTCAGACAGCTATTTTGTTGGATGAGAATCCTACAGGAATCAGCATAATGAAGGTTGAAGAGAAGCTTGATAGCGGCCCAGTTTACTCGTCTGTAAATGTTGAGATAGCAGGAAAAACGGCAGGTCAACTCGAAGCCGACCTGGCGGAAGTTGGTGCAGATCTTCTAGTAAAAACTCTGAATATATTTGATGAAATTAAACCGCAGATTCAAAATGATTCTGATGCAACTTTCTGTGGGATAATCAAAAAACAAGATGGGCATATTGATTTTTCAAAGAGTGCAGATGACATTGAAAGAATGAGTAGGGCATATGACCCATGGCCTGGTACATTTGCAAGCATTGGAGATAAAATGTATAAATTTTGGAAATTTGATGTTGTGGATTCAGTTAGTGCTGAGAATATTAAAGCTAATGATACAGACAATGATACAATACCAATTTTTACTCCAGGCGAAATTGTTGAAGTTAGTGGTGATAGACTTGTGGTCGCATGTGGTATAAATGGAGAAGAGCGAATAAGTGTTATAGAAATTCAAGCACCTGGAAAGAAAAGAATGAATGTTGGAGATTTTCTTAGGGGGAATAAAATTTCTAAGGGAATGAAATTTGTTTAATGGAGGCTTAAATGTATTTTATATCTATAATGTTATTGGTTGTGAGTTCGATTTTTGCTATGTATGCACAATTTAAAGTAAAACATACATTCGCAGCTTATAAAAATATTGGTGTAAAAAACAGCGTTACAGGCGCAATGGCTGCAAGGAAGGTACTTGAAGCTAACGGTCTTTCGGGAATTGATGTTCAGCAAATTGGAGGGACTCTTTCAGATCATTATGATCCCAGGAGTAAAGTTATAAGTTTATCTGGTGATGTTTATGCAGGAACATCAATAAGTTCGGTTAGCGTTGCAGCTCATGAAGTTGGGCATGCAATACAGAATAATCAGCGTTATCCGATGCTAGAATTTAGAAATGCATTTGTACCATTAGTAAACCTTGTGGCAGGTGCAGTATGGCCTTTAACCATTATCGCAATTTTCTTAATGTATAACTTTCAATCTGAACTTGGCAATATGTTTTTGAATATGGCTGCAATAGGTATGACTGCCGTGCTAATATTCCATCTTGTGACCTTGCCGGTAGAAATAGATGCAAGCAAAAGAGCACTTAAGCAACTAGAAATTAGTGGTTTAATGCAAGGTGAAGAACTTGCAGGGGCAAAAAGGGTTTTGTCTGCAGCCGCACTGACATATATCGCAGCCTTAGCAACTTCTATTGCAAATCTAGTTAGGATTTTGGCATTGAGAGATAATAGATAATTGGAGTTTATACGTCTTAGATGAAAAATGATTTTAATAATAATGCTGAATCAAAGAGTGTTAATGTAGATAGAAATGTCAAACGTAACATTAACAATCCTACGAAAAAATCTGGAAAAATATCTAAAGATCGTGAAAAGGCATTGGATATTTTTACTAGGATAGAGAAAGATAAAGCATATAGCAATATTATTTTTGAACAGGAACAAAACAAAATATTACCCAATGGAAATTACGACGATATTGATGGGTGCATTATTGATAATGAGCCGTCTGATGTGGAGCAGATAAACTTTTCGTTTGTTAGAAATTTGGTTTTGGGAACTCTTGAAAATAAGCTTCTTTTGGATTACTATATTGATAGATTCTTGAAGCATAAACTGAAAAAGAAATCGGATGATATTAGAAATATTTTGAGACTTGGAATTTATCAGATAATGTTTATGCAATCCGGTAAAGACTATGCAATATGCAATGATATGGTTGCAATTACAAAAAAGCGACTCAGAGGATATGAAGGTCTTGTTAATGGTATTTTGCGGAATGTCGTCAGATCGAAGGATACTCTTGCACCACCAGAAGGAAGTGATGTAAAATCAATAAGTACAAAGTATTCCATTGATGAATCTATAATCAATGTATGGTTAGATGGTTATGGACTTGATAAGACAATTGAAATTTGCGAAAAATCATGTCAGAGAGCACCGCTTTTTGCAAGAGTGAATACGGAGCGTATAAATCGAGATGAAGCGATTGACTTGCTTAAATCTCAAGGTATAACCGCTTTTAAAGTAATGGAAAGCGATAGAGGAATTTTAATAGACAATACGAGTCAAGCTGCAGCGGTATCTGGAAAATCGTTTCATGATGGTCTAATCTCTTTTCAAGACATTTCATCAATTCTTGCTGTGGATAAACTGGGCATTAATGACAATGATTACATACTCGATATGTGTGCAGCACCTGGAGGAAAATCAACTTCTGCAGCAGAGCTTGCTAAGCATGGAAAAGTTGTTGCTTGGGATGTTTATCAACACAAAATAGATTTGATCAATAGGTATGCTAAAAGATGTAATCTGTCTAATATTGAGGCATACAAATATTCTGCACTTGATTTTCAACTAGATTATGATGAATGCTTTGATAAAGTAATACTTGATCCACCGTGCTCAGGTCTTGGAGTTATCAGAAGGCGTCCTGAAATAAGATATAAGTCTATGACGGATTATAATCTTTATTATAATCAGTTATCTATGTTAAAGTTAGCAGCCAATTACGTAAAGCCGGAGGGAAGTATTTTGTACTCAACCTGTACTGTTAATCCAGATGAAAATGATGGTCTTATCAAAAATTTTATGAGTATAGGATATATTGACGATTTTGATATACTGTATAATCGACAAATTTTCCCTGGAGATTTCGGGGCTGACGGTTTTTATATTTGTATTTTGAAGAAGAGAGGGTAAAACCATATGGATGTTGGTTTCAAAACTGACAAGGGAATATCTAGGTTTAACAACGAAGATGCATGTTATGTAATGGTGGATAGGGGAGTCTTTGTTGTAGCTGATGGTGTTGGAGGAAGTAGTTCGGGAGAAATTGCAAGCCGTACTGCAACTAGATTTATTTCCCAATATGTCGAAAATAATCCCCTTAATCCAAAGTGGGATGAAGAAGAAGTTAGGATCTATTTTATAAAATGCCTAAATCAAACTAATGAGATGATCCTAGAGATGGCCAATCAGTTTGAAGAAAATAATGGAATGGCGACAACTGTTGTTGTTTCTTATATTTCGGGTTCTAAAATGTACGTATTCAATCTCGGAGATAGCAGGGCTTATCTCATTAGAGATAATGAAATGGAGCAGATAACAGAGGATCACACATATGTTAATAATCTTGTTCAAAGGGGCAAGATAACACCAGAAGAGGCTATTGTTCATCCTGATAGGAACCAGATTACAAAAGCTCTCGGCGCTGAAATGCATATATATCCAGATATGTTTGTTGTTTCTCTTATGGCAGGAGATGTTGTCATTATGTGTACAGATGGACTCTACGTTGAAGTCCCACATAAAGATATCAAGAGAATTATATGTAATGCCAAAACAATGTCTGATGCATGTTCGGAAATGGTTGATTTAGCAAATTTAAACGGGGGTAGCGATAATATTACAGTAATTTCCCTAAAAATTGATGAGGAGGATATCAATGAGTAATAGTAAATTATTAGCTGGTCGATATGAGCTAATCGAAAAAATTGGTGATGGGGGAATGGCTGTTGTCTATAAGGCAAAAGATAGACTCCTGAATAGATATGTTGCTGTGAAAATTTTGCGTCCTGAATATACAAGGGATGCACAGTTTATTGAGAGTTTCAAAAAAGAATCTCAGGCGGCTGCAGGGCTTCAGCATCCGAATATTGTAAATGTATATGATGTTGGCAAAGAAGGCAATATATATTTTATTGTTATGGAACTCATAGATGGAAGACCTTTGTCTGATATAATAGAGGAGAATGGTCCACTTGACTATAAAAATGTTATAGAAATTGGCAAGCAGGTTGCAGCAGCTTTGAGTCTTGCACATAAGAATCATATTATTCATAGAGATGTGAAACCGCATAACATTATGATTACAAAAGATGGTGTAGCAAAACTTGCTGACTTTGGGATTGCAAAAGCGATTTCCACATCTACTATTGTCAACAAGGACGATGGTGGACAGGTTATGGGATCTGTGCATTATTTCTCGCCTGAGCAAGCGAGGGGAAAGTATGTCGATGAAAAATCAGATGTATATTCTCTTGGCATTGTATTGTACGAAATGCTTACCGGAGAGGTGCCTTTTGATGGCGAAAATCCAGTTGAAATTGCTCTAATGCATATTAATGAGGATATCAAGCCACCTTCACAGATCGTAGATAATGTTCCTCCCGCTCTTGAAAAGATCATTCTAAAAGCAACCGACAAGTATCAAACAAATAGATATGACAATGCGGAAGTTATGTTTGAGGATTTAAATAATGTGGACTTCCTATCGAAAAAAATAGGTGATAATATTTTGATGGAGGGTGCAAATAGAAGGAAGAAACCTGTAAAAATTGATGATGAAAATGAGGAAAAATTAAATGATATAATCTCGGATAAGGGTGGCAAGAAATCTTCAAAGAATAAGTCTAAATCATCAGATAAGAAAACCAAATTCAAGAAGATGCTACCTTGGATCATTGCTCTTATTGCGCTTATAATTTTGGGCATAGTAGGTGGATATTTCCTATCATCTAAATTTTTAAATGATGATAAAGGCGATATTGAGGTTCCATCGCTGAAAGGTATGACATATGATGAGGCATCAGATGAGTTGGAAAGCTTAGATTTAAAGATTAAAAAGGGCGATGAAGTTTACAGTGCTGAGATTGAAAAAGGTAAGATAGTGTCTCAGTCACCAATAGCTAAAACTAAGGTCAAAAAAGGTACAAAGGTTAGAGTTAATATCAGTAAGGGTAAGAAAGCTGGACTCGTACCTGATCTTGTTGGTAAAACATATAATGATGCAGATGTTTCAGCTGTACTAAGTCAGTATGGTTTTACTTTGGGTAATGTAACATACGATGAGAGTGAAAAATATGATGAAGGTATAATAATGAGTCAATCTCCATCGGCAGGATCCACTGTAAAATCTGGCTCTGCGATCAGCATTGTAGTTAGTAAGGGGAAAAAGGAGAAGGCTAAAGTGCCTACTTTGACTGGATTAACTGCTGATCAAGCTGTACAGGCATTAAATAGAGAAGGCCTTCAGGTGGGAGATATTTCATATGAGGAAAGCAATGTCTACGGTAAAGATTTTGTTATGTGGCAGCAATATAGCGCAGGAACTGAATTAAAGAAGGGTACTTCTGTTTCTATTAAGATAAGCAAGGGTATGCCTGAAGTTCCTGAGAATCCTCAACCAGGAAACAATGAGAATCCACCACAGGAAAATAATTAATATTGATTTACACTGTATGAACTCAACTGTATGAACTCAAATGAATTAATAAAAAAAGCTGAAGAATTTGATGAAAATTCTACTATTACGGATGTTGATGGCAGGATACTTAAGGGAATAGGTGGCTTCTACTATGTGAAAACACCTATTGGAATGGTAACAACAAAGGGCCGTGGTAATCTGAAAAGAGATGGGGCGACGCTATATGTTGGAGATGAGGTAAAACTCACAATCTTAAACAAAAACCATCAATCAAACGATAAAGAGTTAAAGGGTATAATCGAAGACGTAATGCCAAGATGCAACTATTTTGTTAGACCGCAGGTTGCAAATGTTGACTTAGTTGCAATGGTTGTGAGCGCTACAAAACCAAAAGTTAATTTGAAGTTACTGGATAAATTCTTATGCGTATGTGAAACGAAAAATGTTGACTGCATTATTTGTGTAAACAAAATAGAAGATGAAAAGGCAATGGCAGCGTATGAGCAAATACATTCGATATATAAGGATGTTTATGAGACAGTAGCTATCAGTGCTAAAAATTTAATTGGCATTGATAAATTAAGAAATAGATTTGAAGGACTGACTGTCGCTCTTGCAGGCCCCTCGGGTGTAGGAAAATCTACAATTATGAATGCATTAATTGGTAGAGGGCATATGGAAGTTGGAGAAATAAGTCAAAAAACAAATAGAGGTAGGCATACAACACGACATGTTGAGTTAATCCCTTTAGATAAAAACAATAATAGCTTTATATTTGATACGCCTGGTTTTACATCTCTCGAATTGCCTGATATTGATAAATATGATTTAAGGCTTTGTTTTCCTGAAATTGAAAAATTGGGTGCGAAATGTGCATTTAAAGATTGTTTGCATATTAGAGAGCCAGGCTGTGCTGTATTAGATGCTGTATCTGAAGGTCAAATTTCAAGTAGTAGATACAATTCGTATGAGATGTTTTTAAATGATATCATTAACAAAAAGAAATATTAATATTAATATTATTATTATGATTATGATGATGATGAATATTAATAAATGTGATTAAGGAGGAGTCGATTGAAGTTTTTGTCGCCGTCGTTGTTAGCGGCTGATTTTTCGAAACTCGGAGATGAAGCGGAGCTAATCTCTAGTGCTGGAGCTGACTTACTGCATATTGATGTAATGGATGGACACTTTGTACCAAATATCACCTTTGGACCATCTGTCTTGAAGAGTCTTAACAATCGAAACACTGTGCCATATGATGTGCACTTAATGATTGAGAATCCCGATTTATATATAGAAGATTTTGTAACTGATAAAACGGAGTATATTGTGGTACATCAGGAAGCATGCAGACATCTTCATCGTACGATTTCTCATATAAAATCTTTTGGTATTAAAGCCGGTGTTTCAATCAATCCTGCAACTTCAGTTGAAACTTTATATGATATATTGCCTTTCGTTGATCTTGTTCTTATTATGTCTGTTAATCCCGGATTTGGAGGACAAAAATTTATTCCTCATTCGCTTAAAAAAATTGAACGCCTAAAGGCTCTTAGAGAAGAAATGAATTTAGATTTTCAAATTGAAATTGATGGTGGAGTGAATGAGGATAATGTTAGTGAGATTATCGCTTCTGGTGTAGATATAGTAGTTGCAGGTTCTGCAGTATTTAAGAAGGAAACGAAAAACACAGTGCTTCAGGTCCAAAACCTCAAAAGAATTATGAATCTTTGATTAAACATTGTTTATATGATAAAGGTATTAAGAGATGCCCCTCTCAGCAAATTAGCTTATCTTGCTGATAGGGGCATCTGTTTTGTGAATCTATAAATCTATTTATAAAAAAATCTTATTGTTCAGGCTCTCCATTATCTGGATTTGGTTGAGGGTTAGAGGTATTGTCTTCATTGTTATCGTTATCAGGTAGTTTAGCATCTGGTGCAATTGGATATTTTTTAGCGTCCTTATTGTGGAGAGGGCAGTGATATTTAGGTATCCTCTCATCTTTACCGTCTTCAAATTCAGTTTCAACTAAGTGTGTACACCACGGAGTTGCGAGCATGCCTGAGTCTTCACATATCGTAACCTGCTTAGCCTTATGTTCTTCTAATTCTTCTTTGATACCATCAAGAGATGCAAGGCCTGTTTCTGTGCCCTTAATAAAATAGTGACCTCCTATACTTATTACATCTGAAGGTTGCTGAGGATATGAGCCTTGGTAGTTCTTGTTTATTTGTCTCATAATTCTTCCCCATAGTCTAGTAGCAGCGGAACTATTATTTGAAAGTGATATAGCGACATCATTTCCTATCCAAACGGCTGCTGCATAAGACGGTGTATAACCTGCACACCAAATATCAAGGTCATCACTTGTTGTACCTGTTTTTGCTCCTGTCGGTACTCCTGATACAGCTGCTTCATTTGCATATCCGTTTGTAACAGAAAATTGCAAAATTTGGTTCATGATGAAAGAAACTCCCTCACTTAAAACTTTTGTACTTTTATTTCCCGTTGAATCTAGAATAACCTTACCCTTTCTATCTTCTACTTTGGTATAAGATAAAGGTTTATATACTGTACCACCGTTTGCAAACGCTGTATATGCATTTGCAAGCTCAAGAGGGGATATACCCTTAACCATACCACCAAGAGCAATTGCTGAAGAATTTAAATCATTTTTATTGCCATCTTTTTTCAAAGTAGATATTCCAAATTTTTCAAGCATTGAAACACAATAATCTGATCCAACTTGCAGGTATGTTTTTACAGATGTTGTATTTCTGGAATATGCTAGAGATGATCTTAAATCAAGTGGACCCATAAATCCGTTTTCAAAGTTTTTAGGCCAAACTTTTCCATTGATTTTTGTCGGTTCATCAACAATAACAGAAGCCGAAGTTATGTAGTCACCCCAATACTTAGTTCCCTGTTTATCAATATTATAATTCTGAAATGTGTGTTTAGCACCCGCTTTAGCCTCGTCGGCGCTTTGTTGAAGTGCAGGAGCATAAACTCCAATTGGCTTTATAGAAGAACCTGGCTGTCTAGGTGAATCAGCTCTATTAAATAATGAACGTCCTTCGGTTTTTCTTCCACCTATCATAGCCTTTATTTGACCGGTCTTAACATCAACTATAGTCATCGCAGCTTGTGGTTGAACCACCTGTTGTTTTAATTCATAAGAATTTGCTGTAATTGTTACACTACCGTCATCACCAATAATAAACCAGTCAGGATGTTCCTTAACAAATTTTGCGGAAATAATTGTATTTCCATCAGCATCCTTTTTCTTATCGCCCTGAGTGACATTAATAAATCCACCAGATATAACGTAAAGATGATAATCATGCCTCCTGAACAAACTCTTGAATTCAATACTAATATCAGGTTTGCCAGCGACCTCTGTGTCATACAAATTCAACTTTTTACCAGCGGCCAGGGTGATTGAACCATTCTTATTTTTCCAGGCTTCATCTAATGGAAAGGTGTAAGAGCCGTCTTCTGCAAAATAATTAGCATAGTTATATAATACAACATTACCCGAATCATCAATGAAATTCCCATCTTGATTTTGATTCATATTGATAGGATCCGGAAAGTTTGCATCATTTTCAAACTCTGATTCAACGACATTTTGAGCTTGAGAATCTAGGGTTGAGTATATCTTAAGGCCGCCATCGAAAACTTTTTCCCTAGCTTCTTCCGTGCTAATTTTGTATTTTTTCGCAATATCATCGATAACCTGATTTATGAGGAAATCGTTGAAATATGCGGATTTTTTTGTTGTAATATTGTAATTTGGATTGATTACATCCTTTAGAGGCGTCTTTATAGCTTCATTATACTGCTTTTGTGTAATCATATTTTGTTCTTTCATAAGTTTCAGACATAAATGTGCTCTTTTTAAACCCACATCATTAAGAACATATGCTCCACCCTCAGTCTTTTTTAGGAAGTGATCTTCATCATAATTTTTCATCTCACTAAGATTCACAAATTTAATGTAAGCAAGGTCGCTTGGTGCCTTCGGTAAAGCAGCAAGCAGGGCAGATTCAAAAATGCTTAGATCAGCCAGATTTTTTGAAAAATATGCCTGAGAAGCAGTCTGTACACCGTTCGAGTTGTTTCCGAGAGCTATGGTGTTTAAATATGCTTCAAGGATTTGCTCCTTCGTCAAATTTTTTTCTATTATTACAGTGTAATACGCTTCGATTATTTTTCTTTTTATACTTCGCTCAGATTTTGACTCTTTTAAAAATATATTCCTTGCAAGCTGTTGAGAAATCGTTGATGTACCACTAACTCTTCCAGTAGTAATTGAATCTTTCAACGCACCTGCCATACGCACAAAGTTAAAGCCGGAATGTTTCCAAAACGTTTTATCTTCTATAGCAATAAATGCATTTTTCAAATTATCAGGAAGCTCTTTGTATGTAACATTTGTTCTGTTTTCGGTCGCATATACAGTATCTATTAGTTTCCCTTGGTCATCATATATCACTGAACTCTCCGACAAAATATTATAGATATTGTCCGGATCGATTTTTTCAGCATTTTTGACAACATAACCAATGTAAGCGGCTAGAATTAAAGCTATTGATAGGAAAAACAATAAAATAAAAAGAAGTACCTTCTTCCATGTCTTCATTTCGGTTTTAGCTCCGCGGTCAAAAATATTCATAATACTATCCTTTTTCTTAATATAATTTCCGTGTAATTATAACATATTTTAAATGCCTAGACAAGAATATGGGGATGTTATAAAATGGAATAAAATTACATTTATTTTGCTGAATGCATTTGAAATATAAGAGAGAGCTACGAGATAATGCTTCAATACTATAAGTAATGTGAGAAGAAAATTATTTATAATATCATTCATGCACGCAATCGTTGCTTATGCATATATTGAAGTAAGTGCATGCTTCTCGATATTTATATTTTGTCTTTGCTTAATATATTTGGTGTATAGGTTAGGGTTTAAAAATTTTATTCTTCCTGCACTTTTCTTTTTTACTGTTTCAATCATTGCTTGGCAAGGATGTTTTGCATTTGAAAAGGCTGAACAACAGAGCATGAAACTATCTTTAGAAAATGATTTAGAGATAGTGGGTACTGTAATTTCAAAGGATGTCATCAGGTCATCAGATTATAACGAGAGAGATTATGCGAAATTAATAATTGAGAATTCGAGTATAGGTGGTAATATAATGCTTAATTTATACTCTGAAGATTTCAACAAAATAACTGCCGGCGATTTTGTGAGATGTAGGGGTCGGTTTGAGATTCCGAAAACTGCAAGAAACCCTAGAGGTTTTAATTACAAGAAATACCTAAATAGTAAAAAAATTATTATGATTGGAAGTAGTAAAAACATTAAAGTTTGTGATAAATCTAAGGATGCTAGATTTATTATATACAGATACACAGAACATATAAGAGATAATATGTTTTCTGACATTGAATCTCAAGACAATACAGTTATAGGACTTATAAGAGGTATAGTTCTTGGGGATAAAACTGGAATTGATGAGGACGTTTATAATAGATTTAGGATGTTTGGTACAGCTCATATTTTAGCTGTTTCTGGCCTTCATGTCGGTGTTTTATTAACTCTTTATAGAAGACTTTACAGGATTATACCAAACCAAATTATTACAGTAATAATATTTATGATTCTAATTTTCTATGGGAGTATTACTAGGTGGAGTCCATCTGTTTTCAGAGCAGTGTTGATGTCGCTAGTATATCTTTTGGCTCAGATTACTTCCCGTGATGCAGATCTTCTTACTTCTCTTGGTATTACATCAATTATATCAGTGTGTCTAAATCCCTTGGTGGTCAATGCACTAGGATTTCAAATGTCATATCTTGCTGTCCTCGGTATTGGTATTTTGTCGCCCGTAGTATCAAGAAAACTTATGTCTATAATTTTGAATAAATTTGGCGATGCGTTGAGCCATGATGGGATACGCACTATAGTTAATGGTTTATCTATTTATTTTGCAGTTCAAATAGTTATTTTGCCCTATATTTTGCAGGAATTTAATTATATTTCGCCTATGGGATTTTTGCTAAATCTCCCCGTTACAATATTGGCAGGACTTATTGTAACTTTTTCAATTGCATCTATGTTTTTCATAAGTATAGGAGATTTAATTGGCTACCTAGTTCAGAACAAAATATTTTTTGTTTTAGACAATTATTTCGTATCAAAAATATGCTTTATTTCTATTCAAATTTTTCGGGAAATAAGACAGTATATTGATGTAATAGTTTGGGGACTAGGCAAGATGATGATGGATATACACTCATTTGCAGCGGAACATCTGAAATCTTCATATGACTTTGTTTCACCAGGAAAGGCAGTTACTTACACGTTGATAATAGGAATTCTGCTGTGTTTTTCTGAGGCATTTTTTATTGACTTTAAAAGAAAAAAGATGAGGAGAATTGTAGGCTACTTTGTTGTATTATTTTTTGTATTCTTCTCTGTAAACGCGGGCGACACGACTCCGTTTGATAAGGCTAATATAATCATGGTTGACGTAGGTCAGGGTGACTGTGTGCATATCAGAAGCAATAGAGGTATTAACATGATGTTTGATGGAGGTGGATCTAGAAATAAAAATATAGGCAAGCTCGTTCTCAAGCCATACTTATTACAAAATAGGATAGATACATTGGACTTAGCCTGTATCACTCATGAAGATGTAGACCATTCACAGGGTATCAAAGATTTAGACAAGATTTATAATATAAAAAATTTAGTTAAGGGTGCACATGTGGGGGAATTTGGTGCACCTGTTGGGGAACTTGCAGAGAGCAATGGAATCAAGGTGAGGGTTCTTTGGCCTATTGATGATGGCCATGGAAAATCTGGTGAGGATAACGAAAAATCATCGGTGTTTCGAATTGATGTAGATGGTATCAGTATTTTGGTGACTGGCGATATAGGCGTTGAAACAGAAAAAATATTAATTGATAAATATAAGCATAGCAATCTGCTTAATGTGGATGTTTTAAAAGTTGGACATCACGGCAGCAAATACAGCACTTCGGAGAACTTTCTTGATGCAGTAGATCCCAAGGTTGCACTCATAGGTGTAGGCAAAAATAATTACGGACATCCATCTCCCAGCGTCATTGATAAACTTCACAAAAATGATATAATACTTTACAGGACTGATGTAGATGGGGCTATAGGATTGTGGAAGGAAGGCAAGAAACTTAAAATATGTACTATGCTAAGAAAATGACTGCTTACGAAAAATTTGCAAAGGATTTAAAAGATGGGTACAGCAATTTGCTGATATTTTGTGGTAAGGAACCATATTTATCTGCATGGGCTACAGAAAGAATTACTAAACTAAATATTAACCCTGCTGCACGTCTTATGAATTTAAATGAATTGGATGAATTTTCCTATAATTTCGAGGAACTTAAGCAGTCGATGCAAGCTATTCCATTGATGGGTGGCCGACGTGTAACCATTATCAATCTAACCGATTCTAAATGCTTAAAAGCTGATAATGATAATATTTTTAGACTTTTAGAAAATTGCACTGACTCTCAGAAAGATAATATACTAATTTTGAATTTTTTATCAACTGATAAAATTGATGTAAGCCCTAAAATTAAAAAATTTTTTACAACTTATGAATTTAAAAAATTAAATAGTGCAGATTTATTTAGATTTATTCATAGACAGCTCAAGAAAAAGAAATTCTATATTGATGACATGTCAATAAGGCATCTTATGCAAGTAAGCGGATACTTGGAGAGGGAAAGTGATTATGACCTTAGAAAACTTACTGCCGACCTTGATAAGATAATATCATATGCAAATCAGATGGAAATCACCGACAGTGATGAAATACAATCAGTGATAGATAGGGTGGTGCTTGGATACCAGGAATCATATGTTTTCTCTCTAATAGATAATATCTTTGCGAAGAACACAGGCAAGTCCATAGAGATCTTTAATAATATTTATCCACTAGAAAAAGATTTAGGCAGGCTTATCTCACTCATTGTATCAAGCTTAGAGATAGCACTTTCCATTAAGCAGTTGGAAAAAGATGGTGTCAAGATTTCAGAAGCGGTGAAGATTCTAGGAGTAAATAAATTTAGGGGTGAGACTATTAGGAAAAACACATTTAAGCTCTCAGAAAGTGAAATCAAAACTACGCTTATGAAGGCGTACAAAATAGAGGAATTTCAAAGGACGGGGTTATTTGATTCAAAGACATCATTAGAATACTTTTTAGCTACAATTTAATTAAAACGGAGATTTTAAAATAAATGAAAAAAAGAAGATTAGCAGAACTTAGTCTCATTTTAGTGACGCTTGGATGGGGCGTATCGTATTATTTAATGGATATTTCATTAACTGAAATGGGTCCATTTACCTTAAATGCATATAGATTTTTGATTGCCTTTGCAGTTGCTGCTATTTTGTCGTTCAAATTTATTAAGGACGTCAATAAGGAAACTATAAAATATAGTTTTTTTCTTGGTACATTGCTTCTCTTTGTTTACAGTGGTGCGACCTTTGGAGTCAAGCATACAACTCTATCAAATGCGGGCTTCCTATGTGCGCTTGCGGTTGTAATTACGCCATTTATAGAAACAGTTTTTCTAAAGAAACCATTACCTGCAAAGGTTCAAATCTCTGCGGTTGCATGTCTTATCGGGATTATGCTGATGACACTTAAGGATGATTTTTCAATTAATATGGAGAACTTGCCGGGTGATTTGCTCTGTATACTCTGTGCGGTATCCTATGCGTTTCATATTTTGGTGACACAAAAGGCCGTAAAACAAGACAATGTCAATTCGTTTCAACTAGGAGTGTTTCAACTTTTCTTTTGCGGAGCCTACTGCCTGATCATGGGATTTATTTTTGAAACACCGGCAATCCCTTCTAACTGGAGAGTCGGAGGGTCAGTCCTGTTCCTTGCAATATTTTGCACAGGTGTGGCATTCATAGTTCAGTCAGTTGCTCAAAAATTTACTGAGGCTAGCAGAGTTGGCATCATATTTTCACTTGAGCCAGTCTTTGCTGGAATTGTGGCGTACTTTTTTGCTGGTGAGATATTAACGATTAAGGGATATATAGGAGTTATAATAATGATTCTTGCGATTTTATTTCTTGAAACAGACTTTAAATTTTTAAGTGTAAGAAATAAGGAATAGAATCTGAGATATAATGATTGATTTATTTTTAGACAAACTCTATAATTAAGCATAGAGATTAAAATTTGTCAAAGAGAGTTTTCTGATAGGAGGACGGTTTAATGAGCAAAAAATGCTGCTGTGGCAACGAGAAGACAGACCAGTTTAAAGAGCTGGCGCCAACTATGGAAAAGTATGCTAATACTCCGGGGAGTCTGATTACTATTTTGCAGAAGGCCCAGGAAATTTATGGCTATCTATCTATAGACGTTATTAATTACATTTCTGATTGTACAGGCATTAAGCCTGCCAAAATCTATGGCGTAGCTACTTTTTACGCACAGTTTAGACTTCAACCGATTGGCAAGAATCTGATCATGCTATGTCAAGGAACGGCATGTCACGTAAATGGTTCTGAACAAATTGAAGAATCAGTCTGTGAATACCTTGATATCAAGGACGGTGAGACAACCCCTGACGGTATCTTTACTTTGAATAATGTAGCATGCCTCGGATGCTGCTCGCTTGCCCCTGTAATGATGGTGCGAAGCAGTGCGGGTGATGAGACTTATGGTAATTTGACTAAGGAAAAGGTTACCAAAATTCTAGACGAAATTAGGGCAAGAGAATAGGAGGATACCATATGAAAGTTGTTATTGGGCAAGGTAGCTGTGGTATTGCCACCGGTGCAAAAAAGACTGAAGCTGAATTCAGAAAGCAAATCGCTGAACACAATTTGGATGTCTGTATTGATTTTACGGGCTGTGTAGGCACATGTTATCTGGAACCGATTGTCGATGTATATGACGATAATGGAAAGAATTTCACTCGCTACATCATGGTGCAGCCTGAGAAGGTCGAAAAGATTGTAACCGAACACCTCGCTGGAGGAAAACCTGTTGAAGAATATTCAATAACAGATGAAGATAAGCAATTTATAGATAAACAAAAGAGAGTTGTTCTTAGAAACTGTGGACTAATCAATCCTGAGAACATTGATGAATATCTTGAAGTTGGAGGATATGAAGCCACTAAGAAAGTCGTTAAGACTATGAGTCCTGATGATGTTATCGCAGAGATTAAACTATCAGGCCTTAGAGGTAGAGGGGGCGCTGGATTCCCAACTTGGTTTAAGTGGAATGCTGCGAAGAATAACCCAGGTAGCGAAAAATACATTGTCTGTAACGCGGACGAGGGAGACCCAGGTGCATTCATGGACAGGTCCGTTCTTGAAGGAGACCCTCATGCAGTAATCGAAGGAATGATTATTGGCGGTTATGCAATGGGCGCAACAGAAGGTATTATCTACTGTCGTGCTGAATATCCGCTTGCCATCAAGAGACTTGAAAATGCAATGTCTCAGGCTAGAGAAAGAGGATATCTCGGAAAAGATATTTTCGGATCAGGTTTTGATTTTGACTTGAGAATCAAAGCTGGCGCAGGTGCCTTTGTGTGTGGAGAGGAAACTGCCCTCATAGCATCCCTTGAAGGAGAAAGAGGAATGCCTAGATTAAAACCTCCATTCCCAGCTCAAAAGGGATTTTGGCAGAAGCCTACAAATATCAACAACGTAGAGACCTTTGCGAATGTGCCTTGGATAATCGTAAACGGTGGTAAAGCATTCGGTTCTATGGGAACAGAAAAATCAAACGGAACTAAAGTATTTGCCCTCGCTGGAAAGATTAAGAAGGGTGGACTTGTTGAGGTTCCTATGGGACTTCCTCTTAAGGATGTAATCTTTGGAATAGGTGGCGGAATCAAGCAGGACAAGAAGTTCAAAGCCGTACAGATGGGAGGACCTTCAGGAGGATGTATCCCTGACAAACTCATCGATACACCAGTTACATACGAAGACATCAACAAAACAGGTGCCATCGTAGGATCTGGTGGTATGATCGTAATGGATGAAAATACATGCATGGTTGATATGGCAAGATATTTTCTAGATTTTACGAAGAAAGAGTCTTGCGGCAAGTGCAACTATTGCCGTGTAGGAACCAAGAGAATGCTAGAAATCCTTGAGAGAATCACACAGGGAAAGGGCAAGGACGGAGATATAGAACTCCTTGAAGAACTTGCCGGAAAGATCAAAGACGGATCAATGTGTGGACTTGGACAGACAGCTCCAAACCCTGTTTTAACTACGCTGAAGTATTTCAGAAATGAATATGAAGATCATATTTATAACCATAAATGTACTGCTAAATCATGTAAGGCTTTGATACATTATTTCATCAAGGATACATGCGTTGGATGTACAGCATGTGCAAGGAAGTGCCCTGTGGATGCTATTTCAGGAGAAGTTAAGGGACAGCATGTTATCGATCAAGATAAATGTATTAAATGCGGAAAATGTGAGGAAACTTGCAGATTCGCTTCAGTTGTAAGAGAGTAGGAGGAAGTCATATGAACAAGTTTAGAATGAACATAGATGGCAAAGAAGTATTTGGACTTCCAGGTCAGACGATTCTTGAAGTAGCTCGTGAAAATGATATTTTTATTCCAACTCTTTGCTATGACGAAAGAACAGCAATTTACGGATCATGCGGCATCTGTGTCGTAGAAGTTGAAGGCAACCCTAAACTCTTGAAAGCGTGCGCTACAGAGATTGCTGATAATATGATAGTAATGACAGATACAAAGAGGGTACTTGAATCAAGGAAGACAAACCTTGAATTGCTTCTTTCGGATCACCAGGGAGACTGTGTAGCACCATGTAAGCTTGCATGTCCGGGTCACACTGACTGCCAGGGATATGTAGGTCTAGTTGCTAATGGAGAATTCGATAAGGCTAATGAGCTAATTAAGGAAAGAATTCCTCTACCTGCTTGTATTGGTCGTGTCTGTCCTCACCCATGCGAAGATGCATGTAGGCGTGGACTTGTTGAAGAACCTATTAGTATAGCAATGATTAAGAGATTTGCGGGAGAATACAACCTCGCAGGTGAGGAACTCTTTATGCCAGAAATCGCAGAAGATACTGGCAAGAGAGTTGCGGTTATAGGTGGTGGACCTATGGGTCTTTCTGCAGCATATTTTTTGAGGCAGAGGGGACACGATGTAACTATTTTTGATAGCATGCCTAAGCTAGGTGGAATGCTCAGATATGGAATACCTGAATACAGATTACCTAAGGAAGTTCTTGATATGGAAATTGCAATCATAGAACATATGGGTGTTGAAATGATTCCTAACACCAAGGTAGGCAAGGATATTCCGTTCGATACCATCAGAGATGACTTTGATGCTGTAGTAATGGCAATAGGAGCTTGGAAGTCAACAGGCGTCGGCTGTAAGGGTGAAGATGCTGAAGGCGTTTGGGGTGGAATCGATTTCCTCAGAAAAGTAGTTAGAAACGAAACCATTAACCTAGGCAAAAAGGTTGCCATTGTAGGTGGTGGTAACACTGCAATGGATGCCTGCAGAACAGCTGTAAGACTAGGAGCTGAAAAAGTTTATAACGTATATAGAAGAACAAAGGATGAAATGCCTGCAGATCTGCTTGAAATCGAAGAAGGTGAAGAAGAGGGCGTTATCTTTAAGAACCTGACCAATCCTCTAGAAATAGTAAAAGACGAAAATGGTCACGTTAAGGAAATGATTCTTCAGGTTATGGAACTTGGCGAACCTGATGCTTCAGGCAGAAGAAGACCTGTTCCTGTAGAAGGTAAAACAGAAACTATAGAGGTTGACAACGTAATACTTGCAATAGGTCAGGCTGTAGATGCAGAACTATTTGAACTACAAAAAACACGTAAGAATGCAATCGCATACGACCCTGATACTTTTGCAACTTCTATGGAAGGTGTATTTGCTGGTGGTGACTGCGGAAATGACAAGATTTCAATTGCAATTGAGGCTATAGCAGATGCTAAGAAGGTTGCAGTAATTGTTGACAGATATCTCGATGGTGAAGATGTAAAATATGAAGAGCCATATTACGTTAAACGTGATGACATCACTGAAAAGACTTTTGAAGATAGGGAGAGACTCTTCAGGGAAAAGGCTGATCAACTAAACGCAGCTGAGAGAAAAGATAACTTTACGGAAATTATATACAACGGATTAACTGAAGACCAGGCAATCAAAGAAGCAAACAGATGCCTACAGTGCGGATGTCACGACTACTTTGAATGTAAACTCATCGATTACTCAAATCTATATGATGTAAAACCTGAAAGATGGGCTGGTGAGAAGAGCCTCGTAGAATTCGAGGATGAGCATCCGTTCATCGTAAGAGACCCAAATAAGTGTATTAAATGCGGACTATGCGTAAGAGTCTGTGATGAGGTCATGGGCAGGGGAGCTCTAGGTCTTGTTCACAGGGGATTCGATACCGTTGTAAAGCCTACACTTGAAGGACCTCTATGCGAATCAGGCTGTGACTCATGCGGACAATGTGTAACTCTTTGCCCTACAGGTGCTATACAGGAAAGACTTTCAATCACTAAGGAAGTTCCACTAGAAAATGAACATGTTGTAACGACATGCTCATTCTGCTCAGTTGGATGCACATTTGATCTTGAGTACCACGGAGATATGCTGATTAAAGCAAACCCTCTTAAGGAAGGTCCAGTCAACAAAGGACTTTGCTGCGCTAAGGGTAAGTGGGGTTTTGACAGTGCACTTCTAGAAGGCAAGATTTTAGATCCTCTAGTTAAGGATGGAAAATCATTTAGAGCTACTGACTACCATGAAGCTATAATTCTTGCATCTAAGCAACTTCAGAGCATCAAGGCACGTAATGGAGCAGGCTCACTGGCCGTTGCAATATCAGATAGGTATACTAACGAAGAAGCATATGTGATGAAGAAGATGGCAAAAACATTGGGAGCAAAGGTATTCAGCTTTAACAATAGGCATAACGGACTATCCGATGTATTTGGACACGACTCATCTCCAAACACAATAGATGAGCTGCTATCAACTAATATGATCATTACAGTAGGATTCATGAAGTACAAAAATCCTGTAATCTGGAATAAAATCAAGCAAGCGTCTGAAGCAGGTGCAAAAGTTGTTGTCATAGGAACCGAAGAAACCAATAAGTTCTTTGACTTTGCAGATGAAATTATCGAGATAAAGGACGACGTGACTGCACTTAAGGGAATTGCAAAAACCTTGATTGCATCAGGACAAAACCCTCAGATCGATGGATTTAACGACTTCAAAGCCAGCCTTGACAAAATCGATGTTGACGACAAAATAGCTGAGATTGCAAAAGAATATCTAGCTTCTAAAAAAGCTATGATAGTTTACCAGCAAAATGTTGTAAGCGTTGAAGCTGCTACATTAATCGGTGATATAGCTATGATTTCGGGACATATCGGAACCCCTAGAGACGGAATACTTTTGGTGAAGGCAAAGAATAATTCACAGGGTATTGTCGATATGGGTATAAAGGCAGGTCCTGAAGTGCTTGAAGGTGTTAAGGGTCTTATAATCTTTGGAGAAGAAGCAACAGTAGAACTTCCTGATTTAAATTTCTTGATGGTTTCAGATACACACATGACAAAGACTGGTAAGAAGGCAGATGTATTCATTCCAGGAACTGGATTTGCAAGCACTGATGGAACATTCACTAATACTGAAAGAAGACTACTACCAGTTGAAGCGGCAATAGACGAAGATGTTGATTTCAGAAACTGGGAGATTGCAGCTGAGATAGCATATGTATTTGAAGAAGACTTCATGTTTGTTGATGAAGAAGACATCTCAAAAGAGATGGATGATCAACTTCCACTTTATAAATATGCTGAATTAGGAGAAATCTTTGGCGGAGTATTATCTCCAATTGATTCTAAGATTATCACAGTAAAGGATGCAAATCTTATTGATGACATGCCTGTCTCTGATACTCTTATGAAATCAATAATTGATAGGATTCCTGAGGTAGTGGAGAATTAGTTTTGAGATCTTAGATTCTCTAGTAGTGTTATAGAATTCTAAATTGCACGAAATATCTAATACTCTCACTTAATATTAGAGAGAGTGTAATAAAAAGTCTGTAAATTAAAACTAGCCTTCTATGGTAGAATATAAATATCATAGGAGGCTATTAATATGGCAAAGAAAAAAGTTTATTATGTAAAACCATTAACAGAGGGAAAGAAAAACATCAATTATCATAAATTTATATCGGCTTATAGGACAAAAAGAGTTGGTAAAAATCGCTGTGAAGATTGAAATTTCAGTCCTCATGGCGATTTTAAGTTGTTTTTAAGAAGATATAGGGTGGACAAAAAGAGTTGGTAAAAATGCTCGAAACCCTTGAAATCTTA
>JAQYRL010000022.1 GCA_028725765.1 Clostridiales bacterium | reverse complement strand
CTGATCACACCGCCCAAAACGCCGTTTTCATACCCGATGTGTTCCGGCTTCAGTTCCGTAATGCCATGTCGCTTTCGCTGCCAATCTATAATGGTGTCAAAGTACTCTTTTCGGGGACGAAAATAGCCGAAAATCGGATGCCCTGCACGTTTGACCATCGCTTCCACTATACTCGGACAGGTAGCGAAATTCATATCCGCTGTCCATGCCGGAATCAACGGAAGCCTCGGCTTGATTCCTTGACAAAACATTTGTGGCGGTCCATCGACAGCGATGGCATCCCTCCCGTGACGATCAATGAGAGTTGTAAAACCATATTTCATAGGCTGCTCCTTGCTACGGATTGTACTCCGGGAATCTGCAGATGGTTTCTTTTATCATCTGACTTCCCGGTTCCTCTGACTCGTATACAAATATATTCAAAGAAAGGCCTTACTCCTTGCATAGTATTCTTATTCATTCTCTAATAATCTATCAAGCTCAAACAACAATTGTTGCTTCAGTGTCTTCAGCTCCTCCGGATTCGGTCGGTTCGTCCGATCGTACATTTTTTCCATTGGATACCACCAGACCGGACCCTTTCCCCGATTCCCGTGATTTTCAAGATCTCCGGTGATTCTCGGAAAAAGATGCCAGTGCAAATGTGCATCTCCATTTCCTAAACATTCGTAATTCATTTTCTCAGCGCCGAAAGCTCTTGAAACAGCTTTGGCAACAAGAGTCATTTCCTCAAGATGTTTTGCTCTAATCTCCTGCTGAACATCAAACAGCTCTGCGACATGCTCCTGATATAGAAAAAGCGTATATCCTCTAAAATGCTGATGATCCCCGATTACCACATAACCGGTTCCCAGTTTTTTTACAAAATATGGATTTGTTCCCTCTTGAATCATACGAATTCTTTCACATATAAAACACATTTATGATTTTCCTCCACAGAGTGAGCTTTTTCACATGACACTATAATGCATTATGCAATTTTATTTTATCACGGAGTAACGTTGGAGATATGGGATTTGCTGTCATTGCATGGATATTGCTTACTGTTTAAACAATTTATAACAATAGTGAAATATGCAGTTTTCTCTTATAAAAATCAACAAATTGTATTTTTATGCTATTTAAATTTACTAAAAAATTACAGATTCTAAAAAAGAAACAGATGTATGTCAAATTCAAAATTTTATATAGTTGCTTATTGTAACTGCAAAATATATTTTTCAAATAAGAAGATTCCCTTCTATCTTCTTTCAACAACATTATTATAATTTTCGCTACTTTGGAATCTCGAGATGATTGTTCGATTTATATGCCTCCAAAAGTCATAGCTGCACTCACAAGTGTGTTGGCTTTCATATGAAATATAAAATGTTTCGATCAATATAGAATATGAAAGATATGCAGCAGTAACCCCTGGCTATCCATTATGCAAAATTTAAAAGATAAAAGGCCATGTATCCTTGTGTTTACAAGGATACATGGCTTAATACTTTTAGAATGTCAGGTTAGGTTGAAGAGAAGATTCGCTCAAAAAATGCATTAGAATAGCATAATATAGCCTCGACATCAATGATTATAAGAATGAGTATGTAACTATACTCTTAAAGGTAAAATCGCTTATTTATTTTACCTGCAACATTTCAATTTCGAGAGTCTACAATTTGCACTTCATATTGATACCTGTCGCCTCTATAGTAAACCTCTACAAACTCAATCGGTCGATTTTCTTTTGAAAATGTCTGTCTCTCTTTAAACAAAACCGGCAAATTCTTGTCAATTTTTAAATAGCGTACGATTTCATCCGATGGTAGAATAGCAGATATTCTCTCATGAGCCTTATAAGGATATAAATCTTTGGCTTTGAATAAATCATATAAAGAAGCTTTTTCATGTGAGAAATACCCTTCAGGTATTGTAACTATTGATTCAGGAAAATAAGCTCGATGAAATCCAACTCGTTCATTTTTTAACAATCGAATTCTTTCCAAACAATAGACTAAAGTGCTCCCATTTAATTGCAACGCTGTTCGAACTTTCAAGGCTGGATGTATTTTTTTACACGAAATCAATATCGATGATGTCCATTCAGATAAATGTGTATTCTCATCTCTAAATCCACTGATGCCAGACAATTGTAATGGAATTTTGTTATCTAAAACTAAGGTACCTATGCCTGGCTGCTTTAGTACAATATTATCCTTTTGAAGATCATCAACGGCGCGTCGAATCGTAATTCTACTAACTGAAAAGCGTTGCTCTAAATCTTTTTCTGAAGGCAACACACATCCAACTTTATATTTTCCGCCTAATATATCCTCTAAAAGGGCTGAATACACATACCTATATAGAGACAATCCTCTTCTCTCTTCCATTTCCGATTATTTCCTAACTTGCTTTATTTCCTTAATAAAAACACGCGCCTTCTCAGGATTGATTGGGTTTGACATATCCCCGTCTTTAATCCATGTGGCAACACTGACGCCATCATAATACCGCATAAGTTTGCCAATATTATCACCTGTTGCTCCTCCTCCTAAAAAAACAGGTACGTTGGGAACCTTCTGCTTTATCTCTTGCACGATATCTATGCTTTCCTGTGCATTGGATCCCGAAGTGAAAATCCCATCCGCAAAAGCTTCATGAATTAATTCCCATGCTGCACTACCATAAGATTTTCGCCCCAATGGAACTCCATGTACTTCATAGACATCTGCAAAAATGGGAATTTTTGAACCAAGTCTCATGCGTAACTCAATAATATCAACACATTGGGCTTGAAGTATTCCTGCACTGGTAACATTAGCACCCGTGTATAAATGCTCAACTCTAATAAAATCCGCATTACAAGCCTCAGCTACTGCTAGTGATGCAACTCCATCCCAGTTTATTAATACCCCAATAAGTAGATTTGGGTATGATACACGAATCTCATGTACAATTCTAGTCATAAAGGCCACTGTCCGATGATCAGAGAATTGTTTGATCGGCATATCATTCATATTTTGAATTATTAAACCATCAAAACCATTGTCTGATATCATTTTAGCTTCATTTAGGCAAAGCTCTACAATCTCATCAATCTTCTTCCCATCATTTTTATATGATCCCGGGAGAGCCGGCGGTTGAAGCATGGCTAAAGCAGGTTTGCTAAGTAGTTTATTATTCATCTGAATCTCCTATTTCCTTATGATAATACTTTATTGCCGTTTGAAACATCGCGTAACTAGGTATTACTCCCCATTCGGTTATATAAGCATAAATATTGCTCGGATCAACTCCAATTAATTCAGGAATAATCGTACTAGCATTAACTTTATCTAGGATACCACACTTAGCCTTGTTCTTATAATCGATTGTAATAATCTCCTTGTCGATTCCGAATCTCTTTCGAATATCCAACTTTAAAAGTGGTGTAATAAAATAAAGTGGAACATTTAATATTTTAGACAGGACAGCCACCATATCAGAGCCTATCGTATTGAATCCTGTACCATCTGGATAAAAAGTCTCTGCTCCCATTAATATACAGTCACACTTTTTCATGGAAAAATAGATAGCCGCATCCGGAAAGAAAAATACATTCATGTTCTTTAATTCTCCCAGCGGTAGGTAAGGAATTCCTCCGTCTATGGCCGCACTCTCCGGCACGTATAGATTTACAGATCTTGTCTTAGCCATTTGTATAATACATTTTTCCACCGTACTTGAATAGTCAAATAGCATAAAATTGCTGTATTTTTTTAATTCATTGCATCCATATTCCAATACTTTATTCATTGCTCGTTCATTGTTTTTCATATACAAAAGCAAATTATTATTTAAGTGATCTTGAAACAATTGGGAATTATCAATATCTTTTAACCCGTGCAAAATCTTTGTAATGCTGTTAAAAATCAATCTACTAGCAGCACCGCGTGTTCGTTTATAATATTCCCCACACTCAAGCACAAGTTTCTTAATTTCAAAAAAGTCTATCTCTTTTTGCTTTCCCTGCTTAATTAAATCACTAAACATTTCAGCTATTTTTATGATTTGCTGGCTGGCTCCCAACAGTTTATGATTTTCAATGGCATTAAATACCTCACACATTTCTTCAGACAAGTAATATTGAAATTCTTTTTTTTGACTATTCATCTTTTCCAACCCCTAAAAAACACCTGTTATTATTGTTATATATCTGGCGCTTATATTCTTCATCGATATCCAGCATATCCAATATGATTAGCGAAGAAGAAGTCAATCTTTCAGGAAATGAAGAACCAAAGAGTATTTTTGAAACAGGAATTTCTCTTAAACATTTTCTAAGAATTTGTGACTCATATTGATTAGATATTTCTGTATATGCGTTATCATTTCGTTTTACAACATCAATGCATGTGTACCCATAGTCAAAACACCCCATATGAAGAAAAATGATTTTTAAGCTTGGATATTTCACCAAATATTTTTCCCACTGTTGAGGAATGCCATGCTGCCCAATCCCAGTAAATACTTTAATTGGCTTCTTTGCTTCGACA
>JAQYRL010000021.1 GCA_028725765.1 Clostridiales bacterium | reverse complement strand
AAAATGAAATCCCACAGAGGGGCAAAGAAAAGACTTAAATTAACAGGTAGCGGAAAAATCAAGAGATTTAAGGCATTTAAGAGCCACATCCTAACCAAGAAGGCTGCTAAGAGAAAAAGAGGTCTGAGGAAGTCAACAATAGTTACATCTGCAGATCACAAGAGAATGCTAAGGGCAATGGGTAAATAGGAGGTAAGAAATGGCTAGAGTTAAAGGTGCTGTAAACGCAAAGAAAAAACATAAGAAAATTTTAAAACAGGCTAAGGGTTTTTACGGAGCAAAGAGCAGAACGTTCAGAGCTGCAAACCCTGCTGTTATGAGGTCGTTACGTTCGGCTTATATCGGAAGAAAACAAAAGAAGAGACAGTATAGACAGATGTGGATTGCCAGAATCAATGCGGCTGCAAGAATGAACGATATTTCTTACAGCAAATTGATGAACGGTCTTAGAAAAGCTAATATTGATATTAACAGAAAGATGCTTTCTGAGCTTGCAATTCATGATGCACAGGCGTTCACTACGCTCTGCGAGACTGCAAAATCTGCGCTTAAATAGAATTTTATGGGGAGGGGCAATTTGTCGCTCCCTATTTTTTGAGGATTTTTGATATGTTAAAAGGGAAAAACGTAATCCTGGGCGTTACGGGTGGAATTGCGGCCTACAAAATAGTGGGCCTGGCGAGTGCTCTTGTTAAGCAGGGGGCATCAGTAAATGTCTTGATGACGGAAGCGGCAACGCATTTCATCACTCAGGATACTTTTGAGGCTATTACGAAAAATAAGGCGATTGTGGACACTTTTGATCGCAATTTTGAATATGAGGTTGAACATATTGCACTTGCGAAGAAGGCCGATATATTCTTGGTTGCACCTGCTACTGCAAATACAATCGCTAAGCTCGCGCACGGCATAGCCGACAATATGTTGACTACGACCTTCCTAGCTTGCACATGCCCGAAGATGGTTGCACCTGCGATGAATACAGAGATGTACAACAATAAAGTCACTCAGGAGAATATGGACAAACTCGAATCAATGGGCGTTACGGTGATTCCAGCGGATTCGGGACGCCTGGCGTGCGGCGACACGGGTATAGGCAAGATGCCGGAGCCGGAACTCCTTCTTGCATATATAGAGAAGGAAATCGCAAGAGAGAAGGACATGGAAGGCATGCACGTTCTCGTGACGGCTGGCGCCACCAAGGAGCCACTTGATCCTGTAAGATTTATAACCAATCATTCGACAGGTAAGATGGGTTTTGCAATTGCGAAGGAGTGCATGCTAAGGGGAGCAAAGGTTGTGCTTTGTAAGGCTGCTACTTCTTCTACTCCACCCGAATTTGTAGACATCATTGATACACCTACGTCTGCGGAGATGTTTGAGGCTTGCAAGAGATATGCAAGAGGCGCAGATTTTATCGTTAAGGCGGCGGCTGTATCGGATTATAGACCGGCTGAGGTTGCTGAAAACAAAATGAAGAAAAAGGATGGCGAGCTTTCTATTAATCTCGAGAGGACGGTAGACATCCTCAAATATCTCGGCGAGCATAAGAGTCCTTCTCAGGTAATCTGTGGCTTTTCTATGGAAACTGAAAATCTGATAGAAAACTCAACGGCAAAGCTTCATAAGAAGAATGCTGACCTGATTGTTGCAAACAATTTGAAGGATAGCGGCGCTGGTTTTGGAACGGATACCAACCTCGTAACCCTTATAACAAAAGAGGGATATAAGAGCCTTGAACTTTTAAGCAAGGCGGATGTTGCTAGACAAATAGTCGATAAACTCCTTGAAATTTCAAGTGCGAAGAATGACGGCATGCCACTCGAAGAATAATATTTTGTGCCATCACAAATTGATAGATATATTGAAAAAACATGGTGTAAATGCTATACTGATTCTAGTAGAAGTCACAAGGAGGACCATATGATTTATACAAAAGAGATTGAGGAGAAATGTATAGTCAACAAGGGAGCAAACCATGGCCCTGCTCCAATTCCTGAAGAGGGTAAATGGGTCAAGGCGAAGGATATTACAGATATTTCAGGGCTTACTCACGGTGTTGGCTGGTGTGCTCCACAACAGGGCGCATGTAAGTTAACTTTGAATGTAAAAGATGGAGTTATTCAGGAAGCTCTAATTGAATGTATCGGATGCTCGGGTATGACACACTCGGCAGCGATGGCAGGTGAAATTTTAACTGGGAAAACTATTCTTGAGGCACTTAATACGGATTTAGTATGCGATGCAATTAATACGGCTATGAGAGAGTTGTTTCTTCAGATTGTTTACGGAAGGACGCAGTCAGCATTTTCTGAAGGCGGTCTAGCTGTTGGATCTGGTCTTGAGGATCTTGGTAAGAATATCAGAAGCCAGGTTGCAACAATATATTCTACAGACCTTAAGGGACCTAGGTATCTCGAAGTTGCTGAAGGTTATGTAGTTGAGCAGGCTCTTGATGAAGAAAATAATATCATCGGCTACAAATATGTAAACTTAGGTAGGATGCTTGAGCTCATCAAGTCAGGGAAGCCACATAAGGAAGCTTTTGAGGAAGCTAGCGGTACCTATGGCAGATATGATGAGGCTGTTAAGTACATCGATCCAAGGCATGAATAGGAGGTAGACTGATGGTTAATTTTGAAAATTACGAAAGACGTATTGATAAGATTGAAAAGGTTATGTCTCAGTACGGGATTAAGGACCTCGAAGATGCTAGACAGATGTGTGTTGATAGGGGATTTGATCCTTTGGAACTTGTTAGAGGTGTTCAGAGAATCTGCTTTGATGACGCATGTTGGGCTTATACACTAGGTGCAGCAATTGCCATCAAGAAGGGTGCTCTCACTGCTGTTGAAGCAGCTAAGGCTATCGGTGAAGGCTTGCAAGCTTTCTGTGTTCCAGGTTCTGTTGCAGAAGACAGAAAAGTGGGAATCGGGCACGGTAATCTGGCATCAATGCTTCTGGATGAGAAGACCGAATGTTTCTGCTTCCTTGCGGGGCATGAGTCTTTTGCAGCTGCAGAAGGCGCGATTGGTATTGCAAATTCTGCGAACAAAGTAAGGCAGAAACCTCTTAGAGTTGTTTTGAATGGACTCGGCAAAGACGCTGCACAGATTATTTCTAGAATCAATGGTTTTACTTATGTAGGAACAAAGTTTGATTATCATAGTGGAAACCTTGAGGTTGTTGAGGAAATTCAGTATTCAAAGGGCAAACGTGGTAAGGTTAAGTGTTTTGGCGCTGATGATGTAAGAGAGGGTGTTGCGATAATGCACTATTCAGGTGTTGACATTTCGATTACCGGAAACTCTACCAACCCTACAAGATTCCAGCATCCAGTTGCAGGAACATACAAGAAGGAAAAAATAGAGAAGGGCGAGAAGTATTTTTCAGTAGCTTCTGGAGGAGGAACTGGAAGAACATTGCATCCTGACAACATGGCGGCAGGTCCTGCTTCTTACGGCATGACGGACACAATGGGTAGAATGCATTCAGATGCTCAGTTTGCAGGAAGCTCATCGGTCCCAGCTCACGTTGAAATGATGGGATTCATAGGCATGGGAAATAACCCTATAGTTGGAGCAACTGTGGCTATGGCCGTTGCTGTTCAAGAAGGTAAGTAATTGCATATATTCCCAAATTAGGGTAATAAAATAGTAAATAGTATTATTAAGTTGGCAAGCATAAAAAGCAATAAATTGCAGTAAGGAAGATATAGATGGAATATTTTTTAGGGCATATAGGATACATAATAATAGCGGCTTTTGTGATTGCAGGCATTGGATTTGCACTCGTATATTTTGGCGACAAAAATAGCGATGGAGAAGGCGTTCAAGGCGGATGTGGCATGGGATGCGCTGGATGTGGATCTGCATCTTCCTGTGGCATTGATGAGGATGATATTAAGAAGATAGAGCAAAATATTGCTTTGATTGAGAAACCGAAAAACTAAAAAGGAGAAAGAGAAGGAAGAGTTATGAGAAAGTTTATTGTTTTGGCGATTTCTATCGCTATGGTTTTGGGAATGGCTACAATGCTATCTGGCTGCGGAGACAAGGATAAGGGCGGCGACAAGAAGGATGGCAAGCCAGTAGTAGCTGTTGTTGTAGCTGACGGATTCGGAGACAGATCGTTCTATGACTCCGCAAAGGCAGGTCTTGACAAGCTAACTGATGAGAAAATAATTGAGCCTATGACAATTGAGTGTAGAGGCGAAAACTTCGAACAGCAGATGAGAAATGCAGCTGACAAAGCAGATATAATCATTCCAGTAGGTTGGCAGTTTGATGCAATCGAAAAGGTTGCAGCAGATTATCCTGATAAGAAGTTCGTATGGGTAGATAACGCAGGCAATAAGAATCATGATAACGTTCTTTACATCAACTATGCGCAGAACGAAGGTTCATACCTAGTTGGATATATCGCAGCAAAGATGAGCAAAACCGGTACAATCGGTGCAGTAGGCGGCGTGGACCAGGATACTATTAATGATTTTATCGTTGGATATGAACAGGGAGCAAAGAAGGCAAACCCTGACATTAAGGTAGTTAAGAACTATGTTGGCGATTTTGAAGACCCTGCAAATGGTAAGGAATGTGCACAGGCTCTTCACAACAAGGGTGCTGACGTAATCTTCGCAGTTGCAGGAAACTCAGGCTCAGGCGTAATCGAATCAGGTAAAGAAGACGGATATTTTGTTATCGGTGTTGACTCAGACCAGAAATACATAGCTCCAGAAACAATCATATGCTCAATGGTTAAGAATGTTGACAAGTCAATCTATGACGTAGTTAAAGACTATGTTAAGAATGACAAATTCGAAGGAAATCGTACTTGGGTAGCTGACATGGCAACTGGATTTATATCTGTTGCATATGGCGAAAAAGATGCTCCTCAGCAGATTTCAGATGAAATCAAGAAGGAAGTTGAGGACATTCAAAAGCAGATTATCGATGGTGATATCAAGGTAGACACTGCTAGAAAGTAAGACTTCTATTGTCGGAATTAATATGTGAAAGTGTAAAGGCTCCCTGCAGAGATGTTAGGGAGCTTTTAAGGAGTATAGTCTTTTGAAAATAGATAATATAGATAATATTGTAGAATTTAAAAATGTGTCCATGCAGTTTCCTGGGGTTTTAGCTAATGACAATGTGAGTTTTGGGATAAAATCTGGAGAGATATTTGCACTTGTTGGTGAAAATGGTGCAGGCAAAAGTACATTGATGAATATTCTATACGGAATCAACAATCCTACAAGTGGAGAGGTGTATATTAAGGGTAAGAAAGTAGAAAATTTCAGTCCCACAGAAGCCATTGAAAATGGGATTGGCATGGTTCATCAACACTTTATGCTCGTTCCGTCATTTACGGTAGCAGAGAATATTGTGCTGAGTAAAGAACCTAGAAAAGCGGGATTTATATATAATAAGTCAAAGGCAATAGAGGTTGCTGAAAATTTAGTAGAGGAATATGGGCTTAAAGTAAATCCAAGAGATATTGTCAGCGAGACAAGCGTAGGAATCCAGCAGAGAGTTGAGATTTTAAAAACACTGTATCGAGGTGCGGATGTTCTCATACTAGATGAACCGACTGCTGTCCTCACTCCAAGCGAGACCAAGGAGTTATTTGCTGTAATTAAAAGAGTTGTGAAGGAACTTGGAATGACGGTCATAATCATAACGCATAAGCTCTACGAAGTTATGGCAATATCCGACAGAGTAGGCGTTATGAGGCAGGGTAAGCTTGTTGGTGTCAGTGAAACAAAGGACGTAGATGAGAAAAAACTCGCTTCTATGATGGTTGGTAGGGAAGTCCTTCTTGAAAAACTTGAGAAAACTGGAAGTCCAGGTAAGTTAAAGATCAAAGTTGACAACTTATACGTTGCAGACAATCGAGGATTACCCTCTGTAAACGGTGTAAATTTTGAGATTAGAGAGGGCGAAATTTTAGGTATTGCGGCAATCGAAGGCAACGGCCAAAGCGAACTTGTGGAAGCAATTACTGGGCTAAGACATATTGAATCAGGCCATGTGTATATAGAAGATAAGGATGCAAAAGAGTTAAATGCTAGACAGATTAGAAATGCTGGAGTTGCACATATCCCTGAAGATAGAATCAGTACGGGTGTCAGCGGTCCTTCTTCAATCCTTGAAAATCTCATCATTGGTAAAGAGCGAAGAAGTCAGTTTTCAGTTAAGGGTATTCATTTGAGGCAATCATCAATTAGACGCTATGCAGATGACTTGTTTAAAAAATTTGACATAAGAGGAGCAGGCGTAGACACTAGGGTGGAATCTTTATCTGGTGGTAACATGCAGAAAGTTGTAGTTGCAAGGGAATTCTCGTATGACACCCCAATTCTTATAATCGCACAGCCGACTAGGGGTGTAGATATTGGAGCAATGGAATTTATTCACGACAAAATAGTCGAGAAGCGTAACAACGGCGCAGCAATTTTGCTTGTCAGTGCAGACCTGGATGAAGTTTTTAGACTGAGCGATAGAATAATAACTTTATATGAGGGCAAGATTACCGGAGAATTTAAATCTGGAGAAATTAGCAAGATGGATATTGGATATTACATGACTGGCGATAGGAGGGAAGGCACTGATGAATAAACTAAAAGTCAATTATTCTTATATGATTTCATTAACTTTGAGCATTGTGATTGCCCTTCTAATCGGTGCAATACTTATAATCGCGACCGGTCATAGCCCTTCAGAAGGTTATGGTGCTATGCTTGAGGGTGTTTTCGGAAATAGCAGAGTCCTAGGAAATACGATAGCTAAGTCTCTCAACCTATGTCTTACGGCTCTTGCCATGGCTGTTGCTGCTAAGGCAGGAATGTTTAACGTAGGCGGCGAAGGACAGCTATATCTCGGAGGCCTTGCAGCGACAATGGTTGGAGTTGTTTTCCAAGATTTATCTCCTGTGGTTGTAATCCCATGTGCTCTCATTGCAGCTACTGTTGTTGGTGGTGCATTTGCATGGATTCCTGCCTGGCTTAGAGTTAGGCTTAACATCAGTGAAGTAATAACTACCATAATGCTCAATTCTGCGGCTATTTTTTTCTGCAAATACCTTGTAAATGGACCTCTTAAATCTACAGAAAAAGGTGTTGTTGCAGCGACGGAAAATGTTTATGCGTTCAAGATGGCACAGCTCATACCTGCTTCAAATTTGACGACGGCACTTTTTTATTCTGCTGCTATTGCATTATGCGTATGGTACGTAATGGGTAAGACTACAATTGGCCTTGAGATGAAGGTTACTGGAGAGAACCCAAGATTTTCGGGCTTTGTTGGGCTTGAAAAGGATAAAATGATGATTTGGTCCATGATAGCATCTGGTGCGATTTGTGGTATAGTAGGGATGATGGAAGTTTACGGAATCCATGGAAGATTTACTGAAAATATTAGCAATGAGTTCTATTTTGATGGAATGCTTCTGGCAATGATAATGAACTATAATCCATTTGGAATTATCGCAATGAGCTTTTTCTTCGGAATATTGAAAATTGGAGCATATGCCATGGAACTGTCAACTGGTATATCAGGTGAAATTTCACAAATTATCTTTGCTATCATTATATTTCTAATGGCGGCACAGTCCGGATTTAAACAATATTTTAGCAAGAAATTTATCAAACTGAAGGGAGAACAACAAAATGGATAAATTATCGGCAATTTTTACCCTCGGTTTATTTCAGAATACCTTGAGGACAGCTACGCCCGTAATATTAGCTGCTTTAGGAGGTCTTCTCACGGAGCAGGCTGGAATAATGAATATAGGTATGGAAGGCATGATGCTAATCGGATGTTTTGCTGCAGTTGCGGTCAGTTTTGCAATGGCAAATGCCCTCATGGGCGTTTTTGCTGCAGTAATGTGCGGCATAGTAATTGGAATTTTCTTTGCGGTATTTGTGGTCAAACTGAAGAGTGATGAATTTATTATAGGAATGGCACTAAATACATTTGCAGCTGGAACTACTGTTTTCTTACTGAGATCAATCTTTGGTGTTAAAGGTACTTTTGCTGACGAAGGAATTGTGCCACTTCCAAGTATAGAATTCGACTGGTTGCAAAGTATTCCGCTTGTTGGACCGCTGTTGAACGGTCATTCAATTTTTGTCTATATTACGTGGATATTAGTTTTTCTGGTTTGGTTTTTCTTATACAAAACACCTTATGGCTTTTGGGTAAGAGCAGCCGGCGAGCATCCCGAGTCTCTTAGAACAGCAGGCATAAATCCAGATAGAATGAAATTCGTAGCAAGCATACTCTGCGGAGTTTTGTGTGGTTTTGCTGGGGCCCATCTTTCTCTAGGGTACCTCACGATGTTTGCAGAGGGTATGAGCGCAAATCGTGGGTTTATAGCGTTCGCATGTGTTATATTTGGTATGGCCAATCCTCCCAAGGTATTTCTTGCAGCTCTTTTGTTCGGCTTCCTCAATGCACTCGGATTGAGGTTACAGAGTGTTGGGATACCGCCCGATATTACAGCAATGACACCTTATGTTGTAACAGTACTCATGCTTGTATATATTATTACTACAGGAGAGGCAAAGAAGAGACGAAGAGCTAGGCGGCTTGTTGAAGAGGAAAAATCATAAATATATTATTAATATATTGTTTTGATTTTTGCCAACGCTAGTTTATAATGTTACATATCTTGACATGAATAGTTGAAAATAAAAGGGGAGATTTTATGAGAAAGAGCAAAATATTTTTGATGCTGATAGCAACAGTTATAATGTTAATAGTATTTACCGGTTGTAATGAGGGTAACGTATTTGAAGGAAAAGATTTTTCAGATAGCATAAAACTTGGCAAATATAAGGGCTTAAGTTATCAGAAAATCGATACTAAGGTTAGTGATGAAGAAGTGCAAAAGTATATAGATTCAGACCTTGAAAAGCATGCGGTAAAAAATAAATTAGAAGATAATACTGTGGCAGTTGCTGACGGCGATTCGGTGAATATTAAATTTGTTGGTAGGATTGACGGCAAGGAATTTGATGGAGGAAGTTCTGAAAGTTTTAATATGGTTATTGGACAGACTCCCATGATTGATGGTTTATCAGAGGGCATTATAGGCCATAATGTGGGAGAGACATTTAAAGAAAATTTGCAATTCCCTGAAGATTATAATGCAAAGAATTTAGCAGGAAAACCTGTTGAGTTTGAGATAACCGTTAACTACATAGAAAAATCTGAGAAGCCTGAACTTAACGATGAATGGGTTGCGAAAAATACGGAGTACAAAACAGTCGAAGAGTACAAAGCAGGCATCAGAAAAAAGCTTGATATTCAGTTGCAGCAGAGCATAAGCAGTAGAACAAAGGAAAATTTGCTCAACCAAGTTATGCAGTCTACCAAATTCAAGGAAGTTCCTGATAAACTTGTAGACATAGAGTATAAACGCAATATGGATATCCTAGACAAAATTATTTTGTCAAAGCAGAAAATGAGTTTTAAGGATTACGCAAAATCAACATTTGCTTCGGACAAAAGTGTTAAGGATCCTGAGAAAGAGTTGAAGAAAAAAATTCGCGAAGAAGCTGAGGAAATAACTAAAAGGAAGATGGTTATTTACTCAATTGCAGAGAAAGAGAATATAGAAGTTACTGACGAAGATGCAGAGAAAATCTTTGATAGCACATTGAAAAACTTGAATATCGACACCAAGAAGTTTGAAAAGGAATATGACATGAAGAAGAGTGAAGCAATCGAGTTATTTGATTATAAATACGCAGCACTTTACGACAAGGTACTTGACAAACTAATGAAACTCGGTAAGCCTCAGAAATAAATTCAAAAATCATAAGAACATATAAATAGTTAATCTAAAAAGCTATGCGCTGTACCAATTGAAATTACATTGGATACAGCGTTTTTTGTGTGGATGAACCGCTAGTGGTTCTGCGAAAAATGTACACAAGAAACAATGTTTTAAAAAAATACAAAAAAACATATACATAATATTATTTATTATGTATAATCACATCAGATAAAAGTTTTACTATTCCTATGTTTACTCATTTAAAAGAGAGGTGATCGGATGAGTTTTATGAAAATTTTAGGGCAGATTGATGCTTTTGTTTGGGGCGTTCCAATGATTATTATGATCATGGGTACAGGTATTTTGTTGACTATTAGAACTAAATTCATACAAGTGAGATGCTTGCCTAGGGCTCTTGTCTACATGTTTACAAATGAGGAGGGAGCAGAAGGAGAGGTAAGCAGCTTCGGGGCTTTGTGTACAGCCCTTGCGGCAACTATAGGTACAGGAAACATCGTCGGTGTAGCTACCGCGGTTACAACTGGTGGACCTGGAGCACTATTTTGGATGATTTTGGCAGCGTTCTTTGGTATGGCAACAAAATATACTGAAGGTTTACTAGCGGTTAAGTACAGGAATGTCGATGAAGACGGACACTCGCTTGGCGGACCGTTTCTCTACATCGAAAAAGGTATGGGATCGCAGTGGAAATGGCTTGGGAAGGCATTCGCTATTTTTGCAAGCTTGGCAGGTATCCTAGGCATAGGAACAACTACACAGGTCAATGGTATTGCAAATGCAGTCAAGGGATTT
>JAQYRL010000020.1 GCA_028725765.1 Clostridiales bacterium | reverse complement strand
TACCGATACTTCATCACTACTATGGCTTCGGCTGACTTCTCATGGTTCGTTGTTACTACAGCTGTGCCGTCCACGAGACCTCACGGGATAAGTCGTCATTCTTTCCTCGTCTACCTGCCTAATCTACACATACGGGTTACGGTTGCCTTTTGGACTTCGTGACTTGTAGTCCACTTATCCGCTGCATGTGCCTTGGTATTAGGTTCCTGTTCGTCAGGCTACGATTTCGCTATCCCTTCTTCTCGCCCAAGCCTCACGACTTGAACCTTGGGAGTCGCGTTGGGGTTCGTCGGCAACTACGCCCCTTGTGGACTTTCACCACAGATTGACGGCATGCCCGTCATACTACAAAAGAGTTCTAGTATATAGAACTCTTAATATTTGCATATAAACATCTATTTCGCTAATTTTCTATATATAAAAATATCTAAATGTCTAAATTTTTGAAGTTTATATTTAAAGATTCTTTATCTTCCCCAAGGATTGTTTCTATCATACGAACAAAATTCTCAGAAAGGTCGCTTGCGAAAAACCTATTCTCATACGCTTTTTGCTCCGATAGTGCGTCTCTTTTGCTGAGCTCAATTCTAATAGCTTCAACCACTTCTTTCGACGAGCTGATTAGTTTTACATTAGGGTATAGCCTTCTTATATTATCAGCAACTAGCGGATAATGGGTGCAACCTAGAACAAGAGTGTCTATATTTTTAGACTTGATAAAATCATCAAGATAGTATTTAAGTGTCAAATCCATAATTTGATTATCTATTATGCCCTCTTCAATCAGTGGAACAAGTGCAGGACATGCTATCGTATTGACCTTTATATCTGGATTTTTTTCTCTTATCTTATTCTCATACGCTCCGCTTGAAACAGTGACCTTTGTTGCCATAATGCCTATTTTGTCCGTCCTCTTGCAAGTGTTTGCAATCACTCTAGCAGTCGGCGAAATCACGCCTATCACAGGAATATCTGGAAATCTATTTCTCAGTGTCTCAAGAGCTGTTGCGCTTACAGTATTGCACGCAATAACAATCATCTTGACACCTTCATTTACAAGAAAATCCCCTATCTGTTCTGTAAATAGTTTGATTGTTTCAGGTGATTTTGAACCATAGGGTGTCCTTGCAGTATCGCCAAAAAATATTATGCTCTCATTGGGAAGAGTTTTGATCATATGGGGTATGCTTGTGAGTCCTCCAAGACCGGAATCAAAAAAACCTATAGGCCTGTTATCCATATATACAATCCCTCCAAATCTATGATATAATTAACATGTCAATATACTATTATACAACATCGGAGGTAAAAATGGGCAATAAATTTTATGAAAATAGAGATGATATAGATATAAAATACCGTTGGAATTTAGAAGACATGTATTCTAACAACAAACTCTGGGAAAAAGACATAGAGAAGGCTGAAAGGTTAACCGATAATTTTCTAAATAGAAAAGGTTCTATAATGAAAAATTCCTCAACACTTCTAGAATCACTTGAGGCCATGGAAGAAATAGATATTCTACTTGAAAAAGCCTTTGTATATGCACGAATGAGGATGGATGAGGACAACAGAGACAGTGAAAGACAGAAGAATCTAGACAGAATCACAAGTACCCTAGCAAAGCTTGGAAGTGATTTAAGTTTTTTCATTCCAGAGGTCCTCGAAGCAAGCGAAGCAACAATAAGAGAATTCATGAATGAAGAAGAGGGACTTGATCAGTATTCCCACATGCTCGAAACACTTCTACGCAATCAAAGCCATGTGCTAAGTGAGGATGAGGAAAATATTCTTGCAAGTTTAAGCCAGGTTAACTCTGCACCACATGCGATTTTTAATATGCTTAATAATGCTGATATGAAGTTTGGCGAAATCACCGACGATAAAGGCGATACAGTAGAACTCACCCAAGGAAACTATATAAGCTTTATGCAGTCTCACAACCGGGATGTGAGGAAGAATGCCTTTGAAAAAATGTATCAAAGTTATGAAAAATTAATTAATACAATTTCAAGCACCTATTCTTTCAGCGTTAAAAATGATGTTGTTAAATCACAGATAAGAAAATATCCTTCTGCAAGAAACGCAGCCCTCTATCCTGATAACATTCCTGAATCAGTTTACGATAATTTAGTTAAAGTAGTTAATGAAAATCTTCCTAATATTCATCGATACATGTCCCTTAGGAAGCAGGTCCTAGGACTTGAAAATCAACAGATGTGGGATGTTTATGTTCCATTGGTTGAGTTGCCTAAAAACGAATATTCTTTTGAAGACGGCGTAGATATTGTTCTTAAAGCATTGTCACCGCTTGGACAAGAATACTGTAATGCCCTTAAAAGTGGAATAGAAAGCAGGTGGATTGATGTCTATGAAACTCCTGGAAAGACTAGTGGTGCCTATAGTTTTGGCTCATACGACAGTATGCCCTATTCACTTATGAATTATACAGACACCCTCAATGATGTCTTTACACTAATTCATGAGATGGGGCACTCAATGCATTCCTACTACACAAGAAAAACCCAACCATATACATATGGAGATCACAGCATATTTACTGCCGAGGTAGCATCTACAGTAAACGAATCTCTTCTCATCAAATATCTTCTTGAGAACGAAAAAGATATAGAAGTTCGTAAGTATCTCATAAACTTTTATCTTGAGCAGTTTAGGGGTACTCTATTTAGGCAGACAATGTTTGCTGAATTTGAGCATAAATGCCATGAATATGTAGAAAATAACGGAAGCCTCACCCCATCTTGGCTCAATGACAAATATGAAAAGCTGAATCAAAAATACTACGGAAGCTCTATTGAAAAGGATGATTATATTAAGTATGAATGGGCACGAATTCCGCATTTTTATAGAGCATATTATGTATATCAGTACGCTACAGGATTTTCTGCTGCGACATCACTTTCAAAGAGGATACTTGAGGGTGGAGAAACTGAAAGAAATGATTATCTAAAGTTCCTTTCGCTAGGTAGCAGCAAGTATCCTGTAGATCTTCTTAAAATTGCAGGTGTAGACATGACTTCCACCAAACCTGTTTCAGAAGCAATGCAGACATTCAATACTCTTCTTGATGAACTTGAAAGGCTTTACAAATGAAAAAGAACGGAATATTTCTCTATTCAAACGAAGTAGATGCATCAGTAGAAACTCGTACAAGGCTTGAGGAAAAACTTGAAAAATCAGGTTATACTGTACATAGTACTCTTCAGGATGATACTGAACTTGTAATCGTCATAGGTGGCGACGGGACACTTCTTGAGGCCATCCACCAATTTGACTTCCCAGATGTCCCCTTTATTGGTATCAATACTGGACATCTTGGTTTTTTCCAAGAGCTTATGCCAAGCCAATTGGATGATTTTATATTTAACTATGGTCAAAATAGTTTCGCAATTCAGGAACTTTCCACAGTTGATATAATAGTAGATTCTAATGGTAAATCCTCAAGACATACAGGCCTTAATGAGATTGCTGTTAAAAGCAATGATAACCACTCTATCCACCTCAATATGTCAATTGGCGGAAGCTTTATACAACGTTTCTCGGGAGATGGTGTAGTAATCGCAACACCTGCAGGTTCAACAGCATATAATTATTCACTCGGAGGTTCAATTGTAGATCCACGTGTCAATGTTTTGCAGCTCACTCCAATTGCCCCGATGAATACAATCGCTTATCGCTCATTTACTTCAAGTATTTTGCTCCCTCCGCAGCTTGAGCTTGGTATAATTCCTGACGGGAGAAGCAGTGAAAAGCCTCTGCGCATCATATTTGATGGATACTGTCAAAATTATTCTATGGTTGATTCAATCAAGGTCTCTATGGGAAGAAAAAAAGTTAAATTATTAAGGTTTGACCACTACGATTTCTGGACAAAGGTAAAAAGTAAATTTTTATTGTAAACACTTAAGTTCATTCATACCGCTCTGTTATAAGTCTATTTTGTTTACAATTAATAATATCTAAATTCTGACTAAAACTATCTGAGGATCTTTTATTTATGGCAAAATTAAAATATGAGGTTGTTGAGGAAGATAACGGTCTTCCAATTAAGAATATTATCCGCTCGAGATTCAATTTTTCAAGCCGCCTCATGGGCAAACTCAAGAGGCAGAATCTTGTGTATAAAAATGGTATTATTACACCAGGCTGGCATACCGTAAAACCCGGCGACATAATAAGCATTGATTTCCCTGAAGAAAAAAGTGATTTCCCACCTGAAGAGATTCCCTTAGACATCGTATATGAGGACGATGATCTTCTTGTAATAAACAAACAATATGGTATAACCGTTCATCCAACTAAGGGATGCCCTTCTCACACACTGGCAAATGGCATAATGTATCATATGCTCGAAACAGGCCAAAGCTTTAAAATTAGATTCATTAACAGACTTGACACTGACACCTCTGGTCTTCTTTTGGTTGGAAAAAATTCATATATTCAAAATGAAATCACAAAACAGATGCGTGCCAAAACTATCGATAAGCATTACATAGCTGTCGTAAACGGCATTGTGGAAAAGGATGAGTTTTTAATCGATAAGCCGATAGGAAGACCATCCCCTGATGAAATCAGACGATCGGTACTTAATGAGGAATCTGGAGGCTACCCTTCGCAGACTGAAGTCAAGATTTTGGAAAGGATCTATTCAGATAATCCCAATTTTCAATTCACAGTCGTAGAACTTCATCTTTTAACAGGTAGAACTCATCAAATCAGGGTCCATATGAGTTCAATTGGACATATACTAGTTGGAGATTCTCTTTACGGAGATACTCACTTGGATCTGATAAACCGCCAAGCCTTACACGCATACAGACTATCTCTCACCCACCCCATAACAAAAGAAAGACTTGAACTTAAGTCAGACCTTCCCGATGATATTCAAATTCTCATACAAAAATTAAGGTCAGGCAAAGCATGATACTGCTTCACTGACCTTCTTTCTATTCTTCCCTATTTTTCCACTATTAACAAACCGCAATTAAACAGAAATGTCGACCAGGTATTCCAGCCGACACATATATTGTTCCGATTTATTGCTGATTCTCATCCTCTGCATTCTCAGGAATTTCCACTTCAGATTCTTTAGTAGTTTCTTTTTGACTTTCCTTATGAACTATTTCCTTAAAAAATTCCCTGTTGATCTCCTGAGGTTCTTCATCGACTATATCGATTTTAAGTTCTCCTCTCAAAATTCTATAGTATACAGCAAATGTAGCAAAAGCGTATGCACTTACAAATGAAAGTGGAATAAGAGTTATCACGTTTCCCCATATAAGTGCAGTATCGCTTGGTACAAGGGCAATGAATATCGAACTCGGCAATATAGCAAGTAAATACCATCCTATAAAAGATACAATAACTCCAAATAGATGAGCTTTGTTACCCTTCATCATTGAATAACATGTTTTAAGAGAATCAATAGCACCGTTATATTGGAACTTCTCGTCAGCAATTACAAAAAACTTGAAAAGCAATCCAATCTTCATAACTATCGCATAAACAATCCAGACTAAAAACAGGATCATTATTATAACCAAGATTGATAATAGCAAAGTATCAACTCTCTGCGACATGGACGAAGTAATTAGAATAGCTATGGTAACTAAAATCAAAATTGGTAATGCGATAATTAAGTTAAACAGGAAATACTGCTTAAAACTTCTCCAATAACATGTAAACCCATAGAAAATATCCGAAAATTTTGCGTCTTCATCCTTAACAAGTTTGAGAATATATTTCATACCGCCAACTAGTATTGGTGGTGCAAGGAAAAATGTAAGAAGTACAAGAACCAGAGTTATAGTAACTATGTTTTCAAGATTCTGAGTAACCATTGTCACTACATCTTCATCTACATCGCGTTTGCTGTTTAGAAAAATCTGGCTAAGCCCCTGCGCAAATATTGAATATATAATGAAAACAGTGGCAGATTCAAGCCAGTGCTCCTTTAATTTCTGCCTAGCAATCTTCTTCATCGGTGCTGCACCGATTATCATTCTAACATGATCCATAAATAACCTCTTCTCTAGTTGCTTTTAAATTTCTTTTAGATATTATATAATATATTTGGTCAGATTACAAGAATTCAACCATATAGTACAATGTCCTACGATGTATAAATTGAGTATATTTTTATCAAAAAATTTTAACATGTACAGCTACAAATGCTCATAGAAGAGGTCGAATCCAAAATGAAAATACTGATTTTCACGGGATATATCCCGAATATCAAAAACATAAAGATTAATGCAAAAAAATATGATTTTGTAATTGCCGCTGATAAGGGCTATAAATATGCATTTCAATTAGGCATTTCTCCGGATTTAATTATAGGCGATTTTGATACCGCTACTTCTCCAGCCGTTACAGAAAAGAAAATTGAGTTGATTATACTAACCCCTGAAAAAGATATGACTGATACAGAAGCGGCTCTAGATATCGCCGCAACAAAACATCCCTCTTCGATTACCATACTCGGTGGTCTAGGAGGACGCTTCGATCATACAATGGGAAATATCGCTCTTTTGTCTAAATATGATTTACCCATAAAAATAAAGGATGAAAAAAACTCAGTCACACTGCTTAGGCCGGGCAAATATTTTGTTGCAAAAGATGATTATAAATACATATCTCTAGTTCCATTCACACCTTCCGTATCAGGGCTAAGCATAAGTGGAGTCAAATATACTCTTAAGGATGCTGAATTAACTCATGACAATACCCTGGGGATAAGCAATGAAATTATCGGGATTTCTCCAGAAGCTTCCCTAACCTGCGAAATTTCATTTAAAACAGGCAAACTATTGGTTTGCCAATCAAACGACTAAGCTCTACTTTTACATTTAATTAATCTACAATTTACACTATATGAAACTACAATTAATACTTAGGTAAATCCAGGTCGTAGAACAAGTATTTCTAGTCCCTACCCCTTGAAATTTTTCTCATGTATGTTACAATATTAACGATGTTAAAAATAAACGATTAGCTTGCAATTTTGATACTAACTATTGCTCAGCTAGCTGAAAATGGAGGATTAAAATGTACGAAAATATTAAGTATGAGGTTAAGGATCAAATCGCTTTTGTTACAATTGACAGACCAAAAGCTCTCAACGCTCTGAACGAAGATGTTCTCAAGGAGCTATACGACGCATTTTCTAAGTTTGAATGTGATGATGCTGCAAAAGTTGCAATCTTGACTGGCGAAGGAAAGGCTTTTGTTGCAGGTGCTGATATTGCAGCTATGAGCAAAATGAATGCTCTAGAGGGACGAAATATGATGATCCTCGGACATAAACTCATGAACTACATGGAAGCTATTGAAAAACCAATTATTGCCGCTGTGAATGGATTCGCTCTTGGCGGTGGATGTGAACTATCTATGGCTTGTGACTTCAGACTTGCATCAACAAAGGCTAAATTTGGACAGCCGGAAGTTGGACTTGGCATTATTCCAGGATTTGGCGGTACTCAAAGACTCCCTAGACTAGTTGGCAAGGGAATGGCAAAATATTTGACGATGACTGCTGAAATCATAGGTGCTGATGAAGCTATGAGAATTGGACTTTGCGAAAAGGTATATGAACCTGAAGCTCTAATGGATGAGGCTGTAAAAGTTGCGCAGACAATCATCTCAAAGGCTCCTATCGCTGTAGGAGCTGCTAAGGTTGCAATCAATAATGGCTATGACATGGATCTTAAATCAGCTAGCAGATTTGAAATTGAGACATTTACGGCTGCATTCGGTTCAGATGACAAAACTGAAGGTATGGGCGCATTCCTAGAAAAACGTGAAGCAAAATTTGAAAATAAATAAGAAAGAATACATTCTTAACTTTAGAATGTACTTTAATTAGAAAGTCATTGGAATCGGTTTCAGTTTTGGAGCTATTACCCCAGGATTGAAACCGTTTTTTTAGCGAGATAAATATGAACAAAACACAAATAAAAAAATTTATTTCTATCATACTAATAATAGTTGTTGTATGCATTCTATTTGGAATTTACACCTACAAAAAATTAAACAATAACTCAACTGAAACAAACAAGCTTGCGTCCGAATCACAAAATAATAGTGAAAGCACTTCCTCTAACAAGGACGGCGAAACTTCCGGCAAACCCATAGAAACCGATCAACCTATCGATTATGATGGCATTGTTCGAGAAGGAAAACCTCTTATACTCATATTTGGAAGTGAAGACTGTGTCGCCTGTCGCCAGCTCAAGCCTATCTTGCAGAAACTCAGCAACAAACACGAAGAAGAAATTTACATCAATTACGTTGATATTGTGAAAAATCCAGATTCTTACGACAATTATAGATTTCAATTTATTCCAACTCTAATATTCTTCAAAAACGATGGTACCCCCTACATACCATCAAAAGAATATATTGATGAATATAATTTTGAAATATCAAAAGATGATTCAGGAAATACAAAATACACACTTCACCAGGGTGCTCTACCTGAAGAAGTTTTAGAAGAAATTATACAGGATCTTACTTAATGGATACGCTATTACAAAATCTAATTTCTATAATGCGTGAATATTCGTGGCTAGCTCCCATGCTTTCTTTAGTATCGGGATTTTTAACCGGTCTCACACCATGTGCAATCTCTCAGTTGCCACTAATAATAGGATATGTATCCGCAGGTAGCACTTCCAATCGAACGAATGTCATATCATCTATTTTTTACGCTCTAGGTATCACTATAACATTTACTCTGCTAGGAATTCTAGCTGGCGGCATAGGTCAAGTTCTGAATTCGTATTTCAGTTACTGGCTCATATTCCTAGGCATCTTGATGATTTTTATGGCATTTGAAACCAGCGAAATAACATCTTTTATTCCTACCTCAAACATGATAGGAAGAATTAAGAGCAGAGGTAATCTAGGAGCATTCTTAATTGGTGCTGTTAGCGGAGTTTTCAGCTCGCCATGTGCAACACCAGTGTTAATATTTATCCTTGGTATTATCTCATCAAAACAAAATATTTTCTTCGGCATCGTCATGATGGTCTTGTACAGCATAGGATATAGCATGGTTACAATTCTAGCTGGCAGTCTTGTAGGATTTGTAAAATCCCTAAAACAATCAAGTAAATATGAAACATTATATAATATATCTAAATATACTCTCTCAATTATAATGCTTTTAATGGGTTTTTATCTTTTTTATGAGGGAATATAAAGGATTAAGATTTCAATAATGAAGCAAAAAGGAATATGATGCATCATATTCCTTTTTTATAAGTAGAGATAAAATTATGATAATAGAAATTTTAGTTTTATTTTACCATTTTCTTGAGTGGAACTATCAAGAATAATGAGATAACTGCTGCAACACCTACCTGTATGAGATTTCCAGGAATTGATCCAACAGGTGCAAGGAAATTTCCGAACAAAATAACTTCTGCTATGTAGTACCCAACTATTTTGATAATTATAGCTAGTATGATAGCAAGTATGCGATTTGCAAGAGTGTTTTGTACTAAAGACTTTTCCTCAATCGTTCCGATAACATATCCCATTAGTCCAACTATTACAAGAGTGAATGGTGCCCAGGATACCCAGCCACTTAGAAGGTCAAATAATCCCATTCCGACTCCCCCTGCTATAGCTCCAGTTTTCTTTCCAAATAACCAAGCTCCAATAAATAGAGGTATATTACCCATATGGATCAGACCGCCTGCTCCGATAAATGGAAGTCTAATCTGAATAAGATATGTAGCTACGAGTGTTAGTGCAATAAATACGCCATTTACGACTAACATATAAGTTGTGTTGTTTCTGACATTTGCTGTGTTCTGAGAAGTTTGCATATTTCCTCCAAAATCTAATAAAACAAATTTACTATTGCTTGAATATTAATTTAATATTGCTTTACTGTTACTTTATCAGATTTTTGACATGAGTTAAATATGCAGATTTGAAATATTTAACCAGTACAGTTTACTTCTCCTTCTCAAGTTCTTCAAAAACATCATCTATATCATATGATTCTCCTTGAATTGCCTGTACATATCCGTTAGCCATGAGAAGATTAAAGCTATCATCATCCATAGATTCTCTTATTGGTAAGTCTCTAGGAATCTTTAGTGCAAATGGAATTCCATTATTTAGGATAATCTGGCGATAGAACATATCAATTGCTGTAGCTCTTGAAATTCCGATTGTTTCAAGGATTTGCTCAGCTTGTTTCTTTATATTTTCTTGTATCCTTACATTTACGTTTGCTGTTTTTGAAATTGCCATATTAATCACCTTCCTTTGAAGATATTATACAATGCTGTATTGCATATTGCAACACAATTCTTCTTGAATATAAAAAAATTGAAGCAAACCTTTATAGATTTGCTCCTTACGGGTATGTATTTCTCCCAGACAAAAGTTGTTACCTATATATTCTTATAATTTTTATAAGTCGCATTTTTTTAATTTAGCAATCGTATCTTTTCTTATTTCTTCACGAAGTTTTTTCATATAATCAGAAAAATTAACTCTATCATCCGCATAAATTAAGTTAAAAGATTTTTCATGTTCTGTCCAAGTTGACAAATCCGAAAAATTATGTTGTATTAATGCTTCTTGACTATCTATCGCCTTATATATTTTAGCCTCAATAGTTGTTTGTTCTTCCATTTCACGATACAAAGCAATCATTTTCTCTGACACTTTTACAGGAAGAGAATCCACCCAATCATTAAGTAATTCTTTCTCAATTTTATTGTCATTTACATTCTTTGCAAATGTAGGAATATCACCTGTAAAGCATTCACCAAGATCATGTATAATGCACATTTGAATTACCTTATTCATATCAGCATTCGTAAATTCTTCCATTATAAAAAAAGCAATTAAAGTCATCATCCAAGTATGTTCCGCAACGCTCTCATGACGCCCTTTTTCAGTATAACAATGTCGTGTAGTATCTTTTAATCTTACAGCAATCAATAATGCACTAATCAGTTCTCTAGGATTCATGCTTTTTTCCTCCTTAACATATCAAGTTTTATTACAACTTGTTAAAATATTATTTTTTAATCACTTGTCTCAATCAGAATCTAATTATATTACATATTCATTTTCTCTAACTCCATACAATCTATCACCAGTATCTCCATTATAAGGAAGTAAGTATCCATCTTCTCTTATTCCGTCAGCCTCATGAATGATTTTTAATTTTGCTCCAGTTTGATATCATTATCTTTAATTACTCTCCAAAAAAATTTCGGAGCAAGTCTTTTTAGATTTACCACTGCAAATAGAATATGATATTTTGTATACAAAAAGTGCTGTAACGCTTAGAATTATGACTGTCATTTTGCAATTGCAATATTTTAATTCTATAATAAGCGTCCAGCACCTATATTTTGTTTATTTAGCTATTATTTAAGTTCTACAGTAGACCTGAACCGAAGAGAGGTGCAAATACAACTGAAACAATTGTCATAAGCTTGATAAGTATATTGATTGAAGGACCGGATGTATCCTTGAATGGATCGCCGACAGTATCTCCAACAACAGTAGCTTTGTGAGTTTCAGAACCCTTACCACCATGGTTGCCTTCTTCAACGTACTTCTTAGCATTATCCCAAGCTCCACCAGCGTTAGCCATCATGATAGCAAGTAGAACACCTGATGAAAGTGCTCCAGCAAGCATACCTGCAAGTGCAGATGATCCAAGAATAAATCCTACAGCAAGCGGTGCGATGATTGCCATCAAACCAGGCATTACCATTTCCTTAAGAGCAGCTCCGGTTGAGATGTGCACACATCTTGCATAGTCCGGCTTCTCAGTACCTTCCATAATTCCTTTGTGCTCTCTGAACTGACGTCTAACCTCTTCGATCATCTCGAATGCGGCCTTACCAACTGAATTCATTGTCATTGCAGAGAAAAGGAATGGAAGCATAGCACCGATAAACACACCGATGATTACAATCGGATCGATTAGACTTACTTCTTCAAGATCTGCAACCTCAGAGAATGCTGCGAACAAAGCAAGTGCAGTAAGTGCAGCAGAACCGATAGCAAAACCTTTACCGATAGCAGCAGTTGTATTTCCAACTGAGTCAAGTTTATCTGTAATGTCCCTTACTTCAGCTGGAAGCTCAGACATCTCAGCGATACCACCAGCATTGTCTGAAACAGGACCGTATGCGTCAACAGCAACTGTCATACCAGTAGTAGAAAGCATTCCTACAGCAGCAAGTGCGATTCCGTAAAGACCTGCAAACTGATAAGCGATAAATATTCCTACACCTATAAAGATGATTGGCCAGAATGTTGAAATCATACCAACTCCAAGACCGCTGATAATTGTAGTAGCAGCACCTGTCTCAGATTGATCTGCAATCTTTTTAACGTGCCCATAATCGGCAGATGTATATATTTCAGTAACTTTACCAATTGCAATTCCAACAGCAAGACCTGCAATGATTGCATATGCATAGTTAAGGCTTCCGAGCATAGCGTTGCTCAAAAGAAGAGATGCAACAATTACAATCGCACCTGCAACGTATGTCCCCATATTTAGTGCAGCTGCAGGGTTTCCACCTTCTTTACCTCTAACCATCAAAATACCAAGTACTGATGCAAGAAGACCGATACCTGCAAGAACAAGTGGGAATAATGCTGCAGTTTCCTCATCAAATGATCCACCGTAATCAACAGTGTTCATTGCTGCTACAGCAGCAAGTGTAATAGCAGAAATAATTGAACCTACATAAGACTCAAATAAGTCTGATCCCATTCCTGCAACGTCTCCAACGTTATCACCTACGTTATCTGCAATTACAGCAGGGTTTCTAGGGTCATCTTCAGGTATACCAGCTTCAACTTTACCTACAAGGTCAGCTCCAACGTCTGCAGCCTTAGTGTAGATACCACCACCAACTCTTGCGAAAAGTGCAATAGATGATGCTCCAAGTGAAAAACCTGTAATAATTTCAGTTTGTCCACCTGTTAGGAAGTATGCGCCAGTAATACCAATAATTCCTAGACCAACAACGCACATTCCCATTACAACTCCACCTGAAAAGGCAACGTCAAGGGCTTTACCTAGGCCACCCTTCCATGCTGCGTTTGTTGTTCTAACGTTTGCTTTTGTAGCAACCTTCATACCAACATAACCAGCAGCTACTGAAAAGATAGCTCCTACTACGAAACAAATAGCAGTTGGGATTGATTTAAGTCCTACTGCCAAGATAATTGCAAGTACAATTACAAATACAACAAGAGCCTTATATTCTCTTGTTAAAAATGCCATAGCTCCTTCTGAAATGTAAGAAGAAATTTCTTTCATTCTTTCATTTCCGGCATCTTGTTTTGACACGAAGCTTGCCTTGTAGGCAGCAAATAGTAGTGCCAAAACGCCGACTATAGGAGCTAGATATAACATATCCATTCTAATCCTCCTTAAATTTTAATTAAATTGCAGCTAATATAATAAGTGCAAGTGCAAAAACGATGCTTGAAACGGTAACAATTCTGTTTTGGATATCTTTTTTACTAGAACCCTTGTGAGATCCCCACATGCTAGTTTCTTCGCCTTGCATAGTTCCTAGACCAGCTTGTTCTGATTCCATTTGTGCAACTACACTTATTACAATTATGCTCGCAATAATAATTATAATAGATAATAAAGTTTGCAAACTTATACCTCCCTTAAATTTCTATAACATATAAATTCTAACACAGCAAGGCTTGCTAAGCAACGAATTTATAGGATATTTTGGCATTTTTTAAAAGCTTTCTTCCCTTTTTATAGCTTCTTCGATAATATCTTCCCTCTCCTGCATTGCAAGAAGAGTTTTTTCTATTAATTCATCAAGTTCCCAACCCAGATTTTCTGCTCCTCTTTTTATCACATCACGAGAGCAACCTTCTGCGAACTTCTTGTCCTTAAACTTTTTCTTCACACTTTTTAGCTTCATATCCTTGGTGCTCTTTGATGGTCTCATAAGAGATGCTGCATAAATTAAGCCTGTAAGTTCATCAGTTGCAAATAATATCTTCTCCATGAAGAGTTCTGGTTCGACATCAGAACATATCCCAGACCCGTGGGCCATAATTGCATGGATGAGTTCATCACTTCCACCTGCATCTCTTAAAATCTCTGGTGTATTCTTTAGGTGTTCTTCAGGATATCTCTCATAGTCCACATCGTGGAGGAGTCCTGCCATCTTCCAAAAGTCTACATTGTCCTTGTCATAGTCTTCTGCAAAGTATCCCATTACATTTTCAAGTGTCAGGGCATGTCTTATGTGAAATTCTTCCTTGTTGTATTCCTTTAAAAGTTTCATTGCATCTTCTCTACTTATTCCACTCTTCATGTGATCCACTCCTTTTGCCTAATTTTATCACAATAATTTTTGAATTTCACTTTTATCTACTTGTGTTATAATGAAGGTAAGAATGCAATGAACAATGGAGGTTTTTATGAAAAAAAATGTTGGCATAATGGGCTTTGGTAGAATTGGTAGAGATGCTCTAAGGATCTGGGCCCTAAGAGACGATGTTAATTTTGAAGTTACTCACGTAGCTGTTAGAAATTTAGACAAGACTTTAAAAGAAAGAACTCACCTATTTAAATACGACTCAATCTATAGAAAGTTCCCTGGTGAAATTGAATTTACTGACGATGGAATGATCATCAATGGAAAGAAAGTTACTTTTGTTGAATCAAAGACTCCTGACAAGATGAACTGGAAGGAGCTTGGTGTTGATGTTGTTATTGATTCATCTGGTGCCTTCAAGGACGAAGAACAAGCAAGAGGTCACCTTGAAAGTGGTGCAAAGAAAGTTGTCTTAACTTCTCCAGGCAAGGGCAACATGCTTACAGTTGTTATGGGAGTTAACGACGACAAGTACGATCCAGAAAAACACGACATCATTTCTAACGCGTCTTGTACAACAAACTGTCTTGCTCCAGTGACTAAGGTTATCTTAGAAAACTTTGGAATCAAGAAGGGACTTATGTCCACTGTTCACGCTTACACTAACGACCAAAACATCCACGACGGTGTTCACAAGAAGGACATGAGACGTGCAAGAATGGGCGCAGAAAATATCATCCCAACTTCAACTGGTGCAGCTAAGGCTGTTGGAAAAGTTATTCCAGAAGTTGACGGAATCTTAACTGGCTTTGCCCTAAGAGTTCCTGTTCCAACTGGATCTCTAGTTGACGTAACTTTTGAACTTGAAAAAGAAGCTACAGTTGAAGAAATCAACGCAGCTATCAAGAAGGCTTCTGAAAATGAATTAAAGGGTATCCTTGCTTACTCTGAAGATGAACTTGTTTCTTCTGACATCATTGGCGACGAACACTCTTCTATTTTCGATTCACTTCTTACAACTGTTAACGGAAAAATGGTTAAACTTGTTTCATGGTATGACAACGAATGGGGTTACACTGAAAGAGTTATTGACCTAACAGAAAAAATTGTTGAATCTCTATAATATTTTAATTACAAGGCTTGCTTAGTCAG
>JAQYRL010000019.1 GCA_028725765.1 Clostridiales bacterium | reverse complement strand
GTTGCAATAATTATTGTAGTATTAAATTTCTTATTTATATCGCATATTAATGTCAGAATTTCCTTTGAAGTTTTGTAATCAAGTGCACCTGTTGGTTCGTCACAGATGAGAAGAGAAGGCTTTTTAATCAATGCTCTTCCTATCGCACATCTTTGTTGCTGACCTCCAGATAATTGGTTAGGAAGCTTATCGCATTGATCTTCCAGTCCCAACGCGCTTAGAAGCTCTCCTAAATCCAAGGTTTCAGTTACGATTGCCGATCCTATTTCTATGTTCTCCTTAACACTTAAATCTGGAATGAGATTGTAGAATTGAAAGATGAATCCTAGGTCATTACGGCGGTATTCTCCTAGCTGTTTATCCTTTAATTTTGAAATTGTACACCCATTTATCACTATGTCTCCGCTGTCAGCTCTTTCAAGACCACCTATGAGATTTAAAAGAGTAGACTTACCCGAGCCGGAAGGCCCTAACAGACTACAAATTTCTCCTTTTTCAATATCAAGGGAAATATCCTCGAGAACTTTAACCTTATTGTCATTTTCTCCATAGGATTTGGTTAAATTTCTTACTTCCAAAAACATCACATTTCCTCCTTTTGAGAATGTTGAAGCAAAGATTGTTTTATATAAAACTTTAATATTACACCTTATTCAAATTCACCATAATCAATTCGCGATAGAAAGGTGTATAATAATGGCTTACAACGTCATTAGTTAGCATAGGCTTACTATATACCTTTTTGTTTCAAAAAACAATACATAAGAAATATATAATTTAAAAATATTTTGTAGTCTTGAAATGCATTGCCGTTTATAAAGAATTTCATAAAAGTATATCCAGAAATAGGAGCGAAATATTTTGTTGTGCCTTATTTAGAAATTTGTTATAATAGTGTCAATCGAAATTATTTGTTTTTTTGAATAAATACAAAATTAGGCGTTATTGCTGAGAACAAGACAGGAGGTCTTTATATGAAAGGCTACACAAGCGAAACAATCAGAAATGTCGCATTACTTGGACACGGTGGTTGTGGAAAGACAACATTCCTTGAGGCTGCATTGCTCGAAACGGGAGTTACCAAGAAAATGGGTAAGGTTGAAGAGGGCAACACAGTTTCGGACTACGATAAGATGGAAATTGAAAAAGGATATTCAATCAACACATCAATAGTTCCTATAGAGTGGAAGGGAAGCAAAATAAACTTCATAGATACACCAGGCTACTTTGACTTTGTGGGAGAAGTTAACGCGGCGCTGAGAGCATCTGAAGCTGCTGTTATCATGGTTGATGCAGGCTCTGGTATTCAGGTAGGAACTGAGATGGCATGGAAAGCTTGTGAGCGATATAAGATGCCTCGCTTTATTGTAATTACTAAGAGAGATAAGGATGAGTTTGATTTTTACAAAACATTTGACGAACTCAAGGCTAAATTCGGAAGCACACTTATTCCGTTCAGCTGGCCGCTTTCTGCAGAAATTGATGAAGATTTGAAGGAAGCTATAGCAATGGCTGATGAAAGCCTGATGGAAAAATATTTTGAAGGTGAGGATTTCTCGGATGAAGAAATAAAGAAAGGTCTTGTAAAGGGCATTTCTGAGGGCGTTATCGTGCCTGTGTGCTCATCTGCATTTGAGCTTGGACAGGGAATTTCAGGACTGCTTGATTTGCTTTTGACCTATGTGCCTACTCCTTTGCAGCATGGAGTTTACAAGGGCTTCAATGATAAGAATGAGCCTTTCGAAAGAATGAGCGTTACAGATGCTCCAATGTCGGCCTTCGTTTTCAAGACAATTATCGACCCGTTCATAGGAAAAATTTCTGTGATGAAAGTAATTACAGGTAAAATTGAATCCGGTACAGAAGTTTACAACGAAAGAGCAGAGAAGAACGAAAAAATTGGAAAATTATTTTTCCTAAGAGGTAAAAATCAGACAGATCTCGACTATGCTGAAGCTGGCGATATAGTTGCTGTTTCTAAATTGCAGTATACACAATCTGGCGATACGCTTTGTGATAAGAGTGATGTAGTAAGATATCTACCACTAGATTTTCCTGCACCTACTTACTATGTTGCAATTGAAGCATTGGAAAAAGCTGACGAAGACAAGATGGGAACAGGATTAAACAGACTCAGAGAAGAAGATCCTTCATTTGTAATCGAGAGAAACAATGAGACTCACCAAACACTTCTTGGAGGTCAAGGTGAAATACAGATAAATATTATTTTGGCTAAGCTCAAAGACAGATTTGGCGTTAATGTTAAGACTGTTCCGCAGAAAATAGCTTATCGAGAGACTATCAAGGGCAATTCAGATGTTCAAGGTAAGCATAAGAAACAATCTGGTGGTGCAGGGCAGTATGGTGATGTTCACATTAGATTTTCACCTTCCAAGGAAGAGTTTGAATTCAGTGAAGAACTATTTGGCGGATCCGTTCCAAAGAACTACGTTCCAGCGGTTGAAAAGGGTCTTATCGAGTCCATGGATAAGGGTCCTCTTGCTGGATGCAAGGTTGTAAACATTAAGGCTGTACTTTACGATGGTTCATATCATGATGTTGACTCAAACGAGATGGCGTTTAAGATTGCAGCATCTCTTGCATTTAAGAAGGGTATAGTTGAGGCAAATCCGGTTCTTCTTGAGCCTGTGATGCACATGGAAATCACAGTGCCAGACGACTATGTTGGAGATGTCATGGGCGACATGAACAAGCGTAGAGGAAAGATACTCGGCATGGAACCTTTGGCTGATGGTGGTCAAAAGTTGATTTCCGAAACACCTCAGGCAGAAATTTTTGACTATGCTGTAGCACTGAGATCAATGACTCAGGGCAGAGGAACATTCGTTATGAAGTTTGAGAGATATGATGAAGTTCCTAAGAACATAGCTGATAAGGTTATTGCAGATTATCAGGCTTCACTAGAATAGTTAGATATGGGACTGCCCTTCTTCGCTTAATGGAGGAGGGCAGTTTTTGGATAGAATATTATTTTGACGTAGTCTTGGAGAGAAGTTATGATTGAAACTAGGAGAATGGAAATTTCAGAAGCAAAAGAATGCGATATTCCTAAAATAATAGAAATAGAAAGCAGACCTGATACAAGAGATTTCCTTTGGATAGGAACATACGAGGAACATTTGCAGGAGATTAGCGATCCTAATCATCGGCTACTTGTATTTAGGTATAAAAATAAAAGTGAAATCATGGGGTATGCGTTGATAAGGCTAAATTTTCAGTCAGAAATTTTTGAATTGAGAAGAATTGCAATTGTTGAAAAGGGCGAAGGATATGGTAAAGAATCAATGGAGGCATTGTTCCAATATGCATTTGAAGATCTGAAAATGAACAGAATTTGGCTTGATGTTTATCCAGATAACATAATCGGTATTAAGCTATATGAAAGTTTAGGAATGCATAAGGATGGTGTTCTAAGGCAGAATTATAAGGCTGAAAGAGGGTATCTGGATCAGATAATTTATTCAATGCTTAAAAAAGAGTATTTCAGCATATAATTTTTAAATTAAAAAATAAATTCAAAAAGATACTTTAGGAGTAAAAAGTAAATGGCGAAAAAAGCAAAAACTGTATTTATATGTCAAGAGTGCGGTACTGAGCATTTGCAGTGGATGGGTAAATGCATGGCTTGCGGCACATGGGGAAGCCTTGTTGAAGAGGTTGTGGTTCCTGAAAAGAGCGACGACGTGAGGAGTCGCTCTTCGTCTGCGAAGCAGGGGTCCAAAGGACCAAGGCCCCTGCGGGCCCTGTGGGCCCGCCAGCTCGCCCGTATCGACACTGGAATCGGCGAGCTGAACCGAGTTCTCGGTGGGGGCCTTGTCCCGGGATCCCTGACTCTGATTTCCGGGGAGCCCGGGATAGGCAAGTCGACGCTGATAGTGCAGGTTGCAGCGAGACTTGCAGACCGGATAGGAACGGTGCTTTATGTATCCGGTGAGGAATCTGAAGAACAGATAAAACTGAGAAGCGACCGGGTTTGTGGAGAAACAGGAGAGAATCTATATGTTGTATCCGAAACAAACATGGAAAACGTCCTGAGCATGGTCGAAAAACTAAACCCAAAATTCATAATAATAGATTCTATACAGACCATGTACACGGACATGCTCGACTCTGCACCCGGCTCTGTTTCACAGGTCAGAGCCTGCGGAAACGCACTAATGAAGCTGGCAAAAACAGAAGACATACCAATTTTTATCGTAGCCCATGTAACAAAATCGGGAGATCTTGCAGGTCCGAAAATAGTAGAACATCTCGTGGACACGGTTTTACAGTTTAACGGGGAACGTGACCATGAGATTAGGATCCTTAGAGCCCTTAAAAATCGTTTTGGAACTACGAGCGAAATAGGTGCATTTACTATGCAAGAAGACGGAATGATAGAAATCAAAGACCTATCTGCTACCTTTATTGAAAGCCGAGACACCGTACTTCCTGGTTCTGTAATAAGTGCAATATACGAGGGTTCGAGACCTGTGTTTTTCGAAGTTCAGGCTCTAACATCTACTACAAACGTTGGTTTTGCGAGGAGAACTGCTATTGGAATTGACAATCAAAGGCTTAATATGATAATTGCAGTTCTTGAGAAAAAGGTTGGGATAAGGCTTTCGGATCAAGATGTATACGTCAATATAGTAGGAGGTATGAAACCTGACAGCACATCCACAGATCTTGCAGTTGCACTTTCTATATACTCAGCTCTAACCGAAAGAACTCCAAAGCATTCAATTGTCGCTATTGGGGAAGTGGGCTTAACAGGTGATATGAGGTCTATTGCAAATGCCGACAAAATAGTTTCGGAAGCTGAGAGACTTGGGTATGCCAAGACTGTTTTACCCTCAAAGAACTACGATAGAATAGAAAAAACAATTCGTGAAAAATTTAAAAACGCCGATATGCTTGTGCCAGCAAAAAGTCTCGCAGAAGCAATTAGAACAGTTTTTTAAAATAGCATGATACAAATAGAGAAACGGTAAAAGCATATTAGGAATTTACCGTTTCTTTTTTTGTATATAAACTCATGCTATGCACAAGTATATTTGACAATACCCATCAATATAATGGCCATTTAAGAGAATTATTATAATCTAACAAAAAACAAAGGAAATCAACGGAGAGAATCATATAAACCCTCTTTTTCTTGACTAAAAACTGGGCTAGATATATACTATACATAGGAGATTTGTTTTTTGTTGAAAGAAGGTAAAAATGTTTAAAATCGGGGATAAAATTCTCTACCCTATGCATGGGGCAGGTATTATTGAACGAATTGATCAAATTGAAGCTTTAGGAGAATTACAAGATTATTATGTTCTTAAGCTAGCAGTTGGAAATTTGGATGTGATGGTGCCTATTTCATCAAGTGAAGAAGTGGGGATAAGACATATAGTCAGCGAGGAATTTTTGAAAGAAGTCTACGATGTTCTATCTGAGGAGTCCTCGAAGATGCCAAAAAACTGGAATAGAAGATACCGTGAAAACATGGACCTTTTAAAGACTGGCGATATCTTGAATACTGCGCAAGTTGTTAGAAATTTGCTGAGGGTAGATAGGGTTAAGAAACTTTCCACTGGCGAGAAGAAAATGCTCAAAAATGCGCGACAGATACTTGAAAGTGAAATTGTGCTTGTAGAGGGGAAAACACCGGACGAAGTAAGTGATAAAGTTGAAACTGAGATCATGGCTTTGTGCCAAGATGAAGATATAGCCGAGGAAAAATAGACATAAAATAGGAAAATCCTGAAAAACAAGAATAATTCTATTTGATGAAAAGAAATCATACTCACTAACTTGAGTTAGATTTAATAAAATTTATAAAGAAAGGGGGTTTCCATAGGTATGATTAAAAAACTATTAAGAGTGCTGCTTACTACTGTTGGTGCCTTCATGGGCTACGGCCTCTTCCTGCTGTGCATACAGTTTCTCAATTCTGCAGGGATTGATGTCTTTCAGAAATTTTCAAAAAGTGAAGTATATGTAGCAGGATTATTTTTCGCAATTATTTTCGCAATTATTTTTTTCAGACTGACACCTCTAATTAGAAGAGGAAGTGTCAAAATGGCAGACAACATTGAAAGCGACTTGGCAGGCGTCTCTGCAAATGCAATCATAACAGGGACAGTAGGGCTTGTTATAGGATTTCTTATCGCACTTCTTGTAAGCCAAATTTATGAAGCAATTATAGAAGATCAATACCTTTATGCTGCAGTAACTATCGCCACATATATGTTCTTTGGATATATAGGTACGGTTGTAGCTAAAAGTAAAGGTAAAGAAATTGTCGAAAGTTTTACAGTGCCTCGAAAGGCTTTTGAAGATAAAATTTTTGCAAAGGGCAAGAAGAAAGCTGATGGAACACCTAAAATACTTGACACCAGCGTAATAATAGATGGCAGGATTGCTGAAATCATGAAGACTGGTTTCCTAGAAGGACAGGTTGTAATTCCAGAATTTGTTCTTGTTGAGCTCAGGCACATTGCTGATTCATCAGATTCGCTTAAGAGAGTTAGGGGACGAAGAGGTCTTGATATACTTAACAAAATACAGGTTGAGTATGGCATCGAGATTTATAATACCGATTCGGAAAAATCTATCAAAGAGATTCCAGAGGTTGATGTTAAACTTTTAAAATTAGCACAAATTCTTGGCGGTAAGGTTGTCACAAATGACTTTAATTTGAATAAGGTTGCGACTATCAATGGGGTTGAAGTTCTAAATATTAACGAACTTGCAAATACACTCAAACCCGTTGTTATTCCAGGCGAAGAAATGACGGTTAATCTTGTAAAACAAGGCAAGGATAGCAGTCAGGCAATCGGATATCTGGATGACGGTACGATGATTGTAGTTGAGGATGGTCGAGGTAAAATAGGTAAGACTGTAGATATTGGTGTTACAAGTGTTCTGCAGACGGCTGCAGGCAGAATGATTTTTGGACGACTAAAGAAGTAGAGCATTTCAGTTGTATGTGAGAGGAAAAGCCAAATTCAATATGTATAAAGACAGAAAAATAGTTCTGATAATCGCTGCTGCAGGTAGAGGAACAAGACTAGGCCATAGTCTTCCCAAGCAATTTATAAAAATGGATGGATTGGGAGACAGATCACCCTTACAAAAATCTATTTTAACCGCGGGTATTGTGAAAGAGATAGATGAGGTGATTGTTGTTACCAATCCTGAATATATTGATTTGACATATGAGCAGATTGCTGAAGAAGCAGATGCTCATTCTTCAAGTGTCGCAAAATTTGAGGTGAAAGAGGCATCGCAATCATTAGGAAAAGACGGGCTTCAGAGCAAAGGCCAAATTTTTGGCAGAGGGAAAGAGCTCAAGAAACTTTATGTAATCGAAGGAGGATCTTCTAGACAGGAAAGTACATCTCGAGGGATTAAATTTGCTTTGAAGGGCAATCCTAATGATTATATATTTTTGATTCACGATGCTGCAAGGCCAAATGCTTCTCCAGAACTGTATCATAGAGTTATAGAAGCTGCATTTGAAAAAGGGGCAGTGGTACCTGCTATTAGGGTCAAAGATACAATCAGGGATGTTAAAAAAGGTGCTTTGGACAGAGAAATTTTAAGAGCTGTTCAGACTCCCCAGGGTTTCTCTGGAGAGATTATTATCTCTGCAATCAACAACGCTGAAGAGAAGTGCTTTGTTGGGACAGACGAGGGTAGTTTAGTTGATTTTATGGGATTACCAGTACACACAGTTCTCGGTTCGGAGTCAAATATAAAGATTACAAATCCGGAGGATCTATCAAAGACAGTTTGTGTTGGTTCGGGATATGACGTGCATGCATTTGTAAAAAATAGAAGATTGATTCTTGGAGGCGTTGATATTCCGTTTGAGAAAGGACTCTTAGGTCATTCGGACGCTGATGTTTTGACTCACGCTCTGATGGATGCAATTCTTGGAGCCATGGGAGAGGGGGATATAGGTCTTTTGTTCCCAGACACAGACCCCGAATATGAGGGGGTATCGAGTATTGAACTTTTAAAGAGAGTAAGTGAACTTATGAATGAAAAATTCTATACGCTCGAAAATGCTGATATAACGGTAATTTGCCAGTTTCCTAAGATAAGACCATATATTGATGGGATGAAAAAGAATTTAGAGGATATACTTGACCCGAAAAATGGGATTAATATTAAGGGGACAACAACGGAGAGGCTTGGATTTGAGGGTAGAGGCGAAGGCATCGCTGCAAGTGCAACTGTTTTGCTCTCAAAGCTTTCGTGGGACTAAGGTGACGGAAGTCGTATAGTTGCAGAACGGAAAGGTAGATTGTTAGACGAGGATTGTCTGAAATAGAAATAGATTAAAGAAGATTAAGATAGACGAGGAGAAACTTATGAGATTATCAGAGATGCACCTTAAAACATTAAGGGAGGTTCCAAGCGAAGCTGAGCTTGCGAGCCATATTTTGCTTCTGCGAACGGGAATGATTAGAAAACTCGTGTCCGGTGTTTATGGATTTATGAACATGGGATACAGATCTGTTAGAAAAATTGAAGATATCATTCGTCAGGAGATGGATGCTAAGGGTGGACAGGAAATTTTGATGTCTGCCGTTCAGCCAGCAGAGCTTTGGCAAGAATCTGGCAGATGGTACGCCTACGGTCCTGAACTTTGGAGGTTAAAGGATCGAAATGGCAGAGACTTTTGCCTAGGGCCAACACACGAAGAGATTTTCACTGATATTGCAAGGGCTGACATCACTTCGCATAGACAACTTCCTGTCAATCTTTATCAAATTCAAACAAAATACCGCGATGAAGCAAGACCTCGTTTTGGTCTGATGAGAAGCCGTGAATTCATTATGAAGGATGCTTATTCCTTTGATAAGGATGATGCAGGGCTTGACGAAAGTTATAAGAAAATGTTTAGTGCTTATGAGAGAATCTTCAAGAGATGTGGCCTTGATTGCAGACCTGTTGAGGCTGATAGTGGTGCAATCGGGGGAAGCAATTCTCATGAGTTTACAGCAATTTCTGAGGTTGGCGAGAGTGAAATAGCATTTTGTGAGTCATGCGACATGGCTGCAACCCTCGAAAGGGCTGAGGTTGTTGATGCCAAACCAACAGGTAGTGAGAAAGATTTTCTACCAATGGAAGATGTACACACTCCTGATTCAAAAACCATTGAGGACGTTGCAAAATATCTTGGGATTTCGGAAGACAAAACTATGAAAGCACTCCTCTTTATAACATATAATGAAGATGGAGAGAAAGACAAATATGTTGCTGCCTTCGTCCGAGGCGATAGAGAGTTGAACATGACCAAGTTGATTAATGCTCTGGGCATTCCGGAACACGCAATTGAGTTCGCTGATGAGAAGGAAATGTCTGCTGTGACTGGCTGCGTTGGAGGGTTTACGGGGCCTGTTGGACTACACGACTGCATAGTAGTTGTTGATAGCGAGCTTCCTGGGCAGGTAAACCTTGTTGCAGGAGCGAACAAGGCAGAATATCACACAAAAAACGTAAACTACGGAAGAGACTATAAGGCTGATATATTAGTTGATCTCAAAACCCTTCGAGAGGGAGATGCATGTCCTGTTTGTGGTAAACTTGTAAAGACTGCAAGGGGCATTGAAGTTGGACAGGTGTTTAAACTCGGGACCAAGTATTCCGAATCAATGGGCGCATATTACAAGGATGAAAATCAAAAAGAAAAACCTATCGTCATGGGTTGCTATGGAATAGGTGTGACCAGGACTCTAGCGGCAGTTGTTGAGCAGCATCACGACGAGAATGGTATAATCTGGCCGATTTCCGTAGCGCCGTATCACTGCATAATAACTCTAATTAATCCAAAAGATGACGTACAGAGAGAACTTGCTGAGTCGATTTATACAAGCCTTCAGGGTATGGGAGTGGAAGTTTTACTCGATGATAGGACTGAGAGACCAGGCGTTAAGTTTAAGGATGCTGATCTTCTTGGAATTCCAATCAGAATTACTGTTGGAAAACTAGCTGGCGAAGGGCAGGTTGAATATAAGTTAAGACGTGACGAAAACAAAACAGTTATCTCCGCTGAAGAGGCTGTTGCAGCAGCTACACAGCTTGTATCTCAAGAATCTGATGGACGCATCTATTTGAAGTAATGTATTTAGAACTATTTGTTACATTTTTTAAGTTGGGACTTTTCACTATTGGCGGTGGCATGGCAATGATTCCACTGTTAAAAGACGAAATGGTCAACAAGAAAAAATGGCTTACAGATGAAGAGATGCTTGATTGCCTTAGTATCAGCCAGGGTCTTCCGGGCGTAATTGCTGTAAATATGGCCACCTACATCGGCTACAGAAAAAAAGGACCGTTAGGATCGCTAATTGCAACAGTTGGAGTAATAACACCGAGTTTTATCGCAATTATACTCGTCATAGAAGTCCTCGAGCAGGTTTCGGGCAGTCCATATGTCAAGGGTGCTATTGCTGGAATTAAGATTGTTGCAACAGCCTTGATATTATTGGCAACATATCAGGTAGGAAGACATGCATTAAAAAATGCTCTGCATTATATTATGGCGATTGCAACTTTTGTTGCTGTAAGCGTTTTGAGTCTGAATGCGGTTTATGCTATTCTCGCAGGCTGTGCCATTGGTATAGCAATCAAGTTTATAAATAATAGAAAATCGGCTGAAGATCAGGAAATAATAGGCTCAGAGAAAAGCAAAGAAATAAATGAAATGGAGGATGAGAATGAATATATGGATTGATTTGTTTCTCGCATTCTCCAAAATTGGAATCTTTGGCTTTGGCGGTGGCCTTGCTATGCTGCCTATAATATTTCAGGCAGCAAAAGGCTTTGGCATAGAAGATCCTCATGAATTTGGAAATCTAGTTGCAATATCACAGGTTACACCAGGTCCCCTTGCCATTAATGCTGCAACATATGTCGGCTATTATTCTGATTCTTTTGGGGGTGCATTTGCTGCTACCCTAGGTGTTGCCTTGCCATCATTTGTCATGGTTGTGGCAGTCAGCTATTTTGTTGAGAAATTTAAACAAAGCAAGATTGTTCAAGGAGCTCTTTCGGGAGTGAGACCTGTAACGGTAGGTCTTGTAGCATCTGCTGGGTATTTTATGCTAAGTGGAATTCTTGGAGATTTGAATGTGGTATCTGTAGGAATTCTAATTGGGACTATTTTGCTTGCTGGCAAATGGAAGATTAATCCGTTTCTTTTGATTATTGCAGCGGGTGTTATCGGAGCGGTTTTGATAAGGTGATAATTCAGGTTTTTTAGAAGAATTTTAAGATAAGGAAGGTTAAGATATGAAAAAAGTAATTATTGAAATGCAGGATGGCGGGGTAATGAAGGGTGAGTTGTATGAGGATATTGCTCCTATATCAGTGGAAAACTTTGAGAAACTTGCAAATGAGGAATTTTATGATGGGTTGACGTTCCATAGAGTAATACCAGGCTTTATGATTCAAGGCGGATGCCCAGAAGGAACCGGAATGGGTGGCCCTGGATACACAATCAAGGGTGAATTTGCCCAAAATGGGGTAGAAAATAATTTGAAGCATACAACTGGTGTTTTATCTATGGCAAGGGCTATGGACCCAAACTCAGCAGGATCGCAGTTTTTTATAATGGTCGCAGATGCACCTCATCTAGATGGGGGATATGCGGCCTTCGGTAAGATCACAGAGGGGATGGAAGAGGCTCAGAAAATAGTTTCTGTACCAAGAGACTATATGGATAAACCAAAGGAAGACGTTATTATTAAAAGCATCAGAGTGACAGAATAAAATAATATAAGCGAAGTATTAGACAAATTGTAGACATTCGCTCTAGCAGAGAAAAACAACAAAGCGGTAGCAGGAAAGAGGCAACAAGTTTTAGTATGAGATTTTTCAGGGAAGTTAAAGAAGATATAGAGGCAGTAATGGAGAGAGACCCCGCGGCCAGAAGCCGGATGGAGGTTCTTTTGTGCTATCCTGGTATATGGGCACTTATTTGGCACAGACCTGCCAACTGGTGTTATAATCACGGCTTGAAACTCCTTGGAAGAATGATTTCTCAGGCTGCAAGAAATGGTACGGGAATTGAGATACATCCAGGTGCCAAGATTGGAAGACGCTGCTTCATTGACCACGGCATGGCAGTTGTTATTGGAGAAACAGCAGAAGTCGGCGACGATGTAACCCTATATCAGGGCGTTACACTCGGTGGAACAGGCAAAGAAAAGGGTAAGAGGCATCCAACGATTGGTAATAGAGTCATAGTCAGCTCTGGGGCAAAAGTGCTTGGGCCGTTCAGTGTTGGCGACGATGTGAGAATTGGCGCCGGATCGGTTGTACTAAAGGAAATTCCTTCAGGATGCACAGTTGTCGGAATACCAGGACAAATTGTGAAACGTTACGGAACAAGCACCTCTGATATGAACCAGATAAACTTGCCGGATCCGATAGCTATCGAAATGACGGCACTGAGACATAGAATCAAATCTTTGGAATCACAGCTTGGAGAACTGGAATGCATGGCAGCAGATGCTGTAAAAGAAGCGAAGGAGGATCAAATTGAAGATATATAATACACTTACAAGGCAGAAAGAGGAGTTTGTGCCAATCAAAGAAGGTGAGGCAAGCATATATGTTTGCGGACCTACGGTATATAATTTCTTTCACATAGGAAATGCAAGACCTTTTGTCGTATTCGATACACTTAGAAATTATCTTGAATATAGGGGATATAAGGTGAAGTTTGTCCAAAACTTTACAGATGTTGACGACAAAATAATTAACCGTGCACGAGAAGAAGGCACATCTGCTCCTGAAGTAAGCAAGAAGTATATAGCTGAGTATTTTAAGGACGCAAAGGCTTTAAATGTAAGAAAAGCTGACGTTCACCCTCAGGTATCGAATCACATCGACAAAATAATTGACTTTATCAAGACTCTCGTTGACAAAGGATATGCTTACGAGAGAGATGGTGATGTGTATTTTTCTACAAGGAAATTCCCGGAATACGGAAAACTTTCAGGTCAGAATATTGATGATTTGGAATCTGGAGCTCGTATTGCTATAGGCGAGGTTAAAGAGGATCCTCTGGATTTTGCCCTTTGGAAGGCAAGAAAAACAGAGGATGAAATTGCTTGGGACTCTCCGTGGGGGAAGGGAAGACCCGGATGGCATATCGAATGTTCTGTAATGTCAAAGACTCACCTCGGTGACACCATTGATATTCATGCTGGCGGGCAGGATTTACAGTTTCCACACCACGAAAACGAAATCGCTCAGTCAGAGTGCTGCAACGGGGTTCCGTTCGCACATTACTGGATGCATAACGGTTATATTACAATTGATAATGAAAAGATGTCTAAGTCAAAAGGCAATTTCTTTACGGTTAGGGATATACTAAAGGATTACTCAGGCGAGGTAATTAGATTCTTCTTGCTTTCTGGTCATTACAGAAGCCCTATAAACTTCAGTGACACACTTATGGAACAGGCAAAATCAGGACTGGAGAGACTTCATACATGCAGAGAGAACCTAAACTTCCAAATCAAAGAAGGCAAGGCTGGCGAACTTTCTAAGACTGAAAAAGACACCCTGAAGGAGCTCGAAACATACGAAAATGAGTTCGTATCGTCAATGGACGATGACCTTAACACTGCCGATGGAATATCAGCAATCTTCCAAATGGTTACGGCTATCAATAAAGAAATCGCCAATGGTTCTAGCAAGGCATTTGCAGAAAAAGCACTCGAAAAGATGATGACGCTTTGCTCTGTTCTAGGACTTCTTCAAGATGATGAGGAAGAAGACTTCGGAGAAGATATAATGAAACTTGTAAATGAACGTCAAGAAGCAAGGAAATCTAAGGATTTTAAGAGAGCTGACGAAATACGTGACAAGCTTTCTGCGCGCGGTATAACCCTCAAAGATACACCTCAGGGAGTACAGATTATAAGGGAAATAAACTAATGCAAAATCAAGAAGAATCACTTGAAGTACAGGAATCCTCAAATGCCTCTAAAAAAAACATCGAAAAGAGCAATGACAGTGCCAAAATTAGAGTCAATCAGATCAATGCAACTACTCTCGCATATTTGGGAGATAGCGTTTTTGAAGTGTACATAAGAGAACATCTTATAAACAATGGGATCTATAAGGTAGATAGACTGCACAATGCAGCAACAAAATACGTATCTGCAAAGGCACAGTCGATGATAATATCGAAGCTGAGAGAAGAAAAGTTTTTGACAGATGAGGAAGAGGTCGTATATAAAAGAGGGAAGAATCGTCACACTAACACCTTACCCAAGAATACATCCCTCATGACTTATAAAGAAGCTACTGGATTCGAAGCCCTTATTGGCTATCTATATATGCTTAGAAAAAATGATAGGGTGATCGAAATAATAAACGAAGCCATAGAAATTGTCGGTTAGGAGAATTTGAAAATGAGTAAAGCTGATAATCTTTTTATAAATATGTGCCAAAAAATACTGGATGAAGGTTTTTCGTCCGAAGGTCAGACAGTTAGAGCAAGATGGGAAGATGGTACACCCGCTCACACTATCAAGACCTTTGGTGTAGTCAATAGGTATGATCTTCAGGAAGAGTTCCCAGCGCTAACCCTAAGACCGACAGCTATCAAGCTCTGCGTAGATGAGATGCTGTGGATTTGGCAGAAAAAATCTAACAATGTTAACGATTTGGGCAGCAAAATATGGGATCAATGGGCCGATGAAGATGGCTCCATAGGCAAGGCATATGGATATCAGATGTCAAAGAAATATAAATTCTCTCAAGGCGAAATGGATCAGGTGGACAATGTTTTGTGGCAGCTCAAAAACACACCGTATTCAAGGCGAATAATGACAAATATCTATAACTTTCAAGATCTTTCTGAGATGGGCCTTGAGCCGTGTGCGTATTCCATGACATTTAATGTTACCGGTGATACGTTAAATGGAATTTTAAATCAGCGTTCTCAGGATATTTTGGCGGCAAATAACTGGAATGTCGTACAGTATTCTGTGCTTCTTCACATGCTCGCTCAGGTGTCGGGCCTCAAAGCAGGAGAACTGGTACACGTAATTTCTGACGCACATATCTATGACAGACATGTTCCTCTAATCAAGGAATTAATCAAGAGGGAAACTTATCCTGCACCTAAGTTCAAGTTGAACCCTGAAATCAAAGATTTCTATGATTTCACTGTTGATGATGTTGTTATTGAAAACTATCAAAAAGGCCCGCAGATTACAAACATTCCAATTGCTATATAGCTGAGAATAGGAGAATAGAAAGTAGAATGAATATTATTTTAGCAGCCGATAGGAAGTGGGCAATTGGTAAAGATAATGACCTTTTAATTCATCTTCCTGGGGATCTTAAATATTTCAAAAAAATGACGACGGGCAAGACTGTGATTATGGGTCGCAAAACACTTGAGTCACTTCCGGGCGGTAAGCCTCTTCCTAATCGTAGGAATATAATCCTGACAAGATCAAAAGATTTTCAAGTTCCTGGTGCTGAGGTTTTGCATTCAATTGAAGATGTTTTACAGCTAATCAAATCTGGAAATCTAGATAGTGATGAAGCGTTTATCATAGGCGGTGCAGATATATACAAACAGATGATGCCGTACTGTGATAAGTTTTATATAACTAAGATCGACGCAGAACTTCCAGCAGACCGCTATTTTGTTGATCTTGATCAAATCGATGGGTTAAACATCACATGGCGCGGAGCTTTAGAGGAGTACAAAGGTACAAAATATCAATATGTTTTGTACGAAAGAGAGACAGTGTGGTATGAGAACGCAGAATGGACATAAACAGCAGAAAACAAAGAGAACTACGGATAGAGGGAATCTACCGCAAGAGAAATCATTGAGCGATCGTAATGATAATTTGATTTTTGGAAGAAACTCTGTTATGGAAGCTCTCGAGGCTGGGCGAAAAATTGAAAAAGTGCTTGTGTTAGATGGTGGGACTGGATCGCTTAGAAAAATAGTTGGTATGGCTAAGGATTTTAAAGTGCGACTTGAATTTGTGGATAGGAAAACTCTTGACAGAATATCGAGTGGAGAGAACCATCAAGGCGTTGTTGCCAGAGGACAAGTGTTTGAATATGCCAATATTGATGGTATATTTGAGGATGCGAATAAAAAGGGCGAAGATCCGTTTATTTTGATTCTTGACGGCATAGAGGATCCGCATAATTTGGGAGCAATTATAAGGACTGGTGAATGCGCGGGGGTTCATGGAATAATAATTCCAGAAAGACGTGCTGCCAGTGTGGACTCGACCGTGATGAAGGTTGCAGCGGGAGCTGCTGAATATGTTAAGGTTGCTAGAGTTAAGAATTTGTCTAGAACTCTGGATGAATTAAAAAACAAGGGAGTGTGGATTGTTGGGCTTAATATGAACGAGACGCTCTACTATGAACAGGACCTAAAAGGACCTATAGCTCTTGTTGTTGGAAATGAGGGTAAGGGAATAAGTAGGTTGGTCAAAGAAAAATGCGACTATACAATCTCGATTCCACTAAAGGGCAATGTATCTTCGCTTAATGCCTCGAATGCCGTTGCGGTGGCTGTATACGAGACATTGAGGCAGCGAGAAACTTGCTAAAATTCTATTGACAATTTTTTGTTTTTATTGTACTATGACTACGATTACACATTGCTTTTAAAGCAAGTGAATACAGGCTGTTGTAGCTCAGTAGGTAGAGCACTTCCTTGGTAAGGAAGAGGTTCGGCAGTTCAAGCCTGCTCAACAGCTCCAAAAATAAAGTAACAAGGATAATTAAAAAAGGAGACGAAAATGGCAAAGCAAAAGTTTGAGAGAACCAAACCGCATATTAATATCGGTACCATTGGTCACGTAGACCACGGCAAGACAACTCTAACAGCAGCTATCACAACAACTCTACAGAACAGATACGGACTAGGCGAGAAGGTAGAATTTGACAAGATAGACAAGGCCCCAGAAGAAAAGGAAAGAGGAATCACAATCTCTACATCACACGTAGAGTATGAGACACCAA
>JAQYRL010000018.1 GCA_028725765.1 Clostridiales bacterium | reverse complement strand
AGCCTTGTCTGTCATCTCTGCAAGTGATGGTTTATTAGTCTTATCTCTGTCTATTTCATATGGAAAGGATTGGTCTTCGAATAGCCCCCAAATTTTGTCGCCTTTTGAAGCTTTCATTCCTTCTAATGTGTCAAAATAATCATAGCCTTCATTTTTGATTTCAGAAATAAGATCTTCTTTATCTTTTCTACTTTCTTTAGATAAATACGTGCTACCTGCACCTAGAACAACTTCCATTCCCTGATATACTTGTTGTTCGCCAAGGTCTTCGTAATTATTCCTGTCAGGATTGTGTGCAGAAAAATCAGCTGGTGTTGCGTGTTGAATATTTGAAGTTGAAACAATCCCAGTAGATCTTCCACTTCTTTCAGCACCTTCAAGTACATTTGCTATTGGTTGTTTTTCTCTATCTTTTTCGATTTCAATAGCCCCTGGCATTCCTCCCTTAGTTGGGTAACATCCCACGAAAGATGATTCCGTCTTTATACCAGTTGCCATCGCTGTACCTGCTGGTGCAGAGTCGGCAATTGGAGTGTTTGAGTTGTTGGTTTTTACAAGGCCAGTTGCCAAATCATCCATTACAAATTTTTTGTCCTCAGTCATCCATCTTGCAGTTGTAAGTGCTTCAACACTCATTCCATCTGGTATCATTATGATTACATTTTTTGCACTCCCATAGCCTTTCTTATCAGCAAAGACAAAACTTGGTACAAGAGTTGCTACTACAAGTGTCGCCGCTAAAATCTTCTTTAACCTTTTCATTTATTCCTCCTATAAGATTATTTAACTATAATTTAACAGAGAATTGTAAAATTATTATTTACATAATGTAAATTATATAATTATTTTTTACTATAGCTCTGTTATTTACGAAATATTTTATTATTAAATCTTTAATTCCAAAGGTTACTCCATAAAAATCCTGTTAAAGAACACTAAAACCTAATTGAATTAGGATTTGAGAAAACTAATTTGATGGATCCTTAGGTGGCAAAAGGCTATGAGCATTCAAACTCACAGCCTTTATAATGCTATTTAATTAATTTAATTCCCTTGATCATAGCTACGATATCATCATTTTTAAGTTGTTTCTTAAATACAACATTTAAACCTTCTTCCTTCAATGTTTGGAAGAACTTCTCTGCCGACTTAATCCTGTATTCTTCGCCACGCCTTAGTCCTTTATCATCATCCATATCCTTGGTTTCAACAATAAAATTAATTTCATAATCCCCCTTTTCTGAATTGATAACATACATAAAGTCCGGGCTTGTAGTTCCACCAGTAAATAAAGGTATTTGAATAGATCTTCTAGGAATCTTCCCAAAGACAAGGACTTCATCTATATCACTTTTCAATAAAGTTTCTCTTTCTTTTGGACTATCATACACAACGCTATCATAAATAAAGCCTTTAGGTACAAGGGCAGTGTCGTCTCTGTGAATACCTAAAACACCTTGATAGACCTGATCTAGCACATCTCCATTATAATCTGTCAAGCTTGTTTTTCTTGAATCAACATCCAATGCTTTGTATGAGAACTTCTTCAAGAGTTTTTCATCTAACCACTTATTAAATTCTCTTACCGCTAAAGTAATTCCAGTCCTTGTAAATAAGTGATTGTCAATTTCCCCTTCTTTGTAGTTAAATTTACACAAAGTCCTGTGAATCGTGTTTATAGAAATACCTGTCTTTCTATTCATTTCTTTAAGAAAATCTCCATAGGCTATTTTGTCATCAACAATGTAATAGTTTGCCACATACTCACGAAGTACAAGTTTCCCATCAACAGATTCTGTTCTTCTTGTTTTTACATCTATGGTCGTGTCTCTATAGATATCAGAATTTAAAACATCATAAAGAGCCTTGCTTAACTCTTCTTCAGGAATATCTTCAAATTTCAAATAATATTTTTGATTAATTGTTTTCCATAGCTTACTAATATCATTAAACTTATCTTTTCTAACCTTAACAAAATTTTTCTTCTTATTACCATCAATAACCTTATTAGGTTTAAGTCCAGCCACTGCTTCAGGATAATCTGCATATAAATCATCAATTTTTTCAGTTTGAATATTTCCCTCAAAGTCAATGTAGCCTTTCATAAGCATCTTGCTAAATATTTCGTTTTCTGAACTTCCCCTAATCTTTGCAATTTCAGCAAGAGATTTTTTAATATTCATACTTTGTTCCGGTGTGTCCGCTTCTATTTCTCCAAGCAACTTGCTTGCAAAACCTTTTTCAGAATAGTCGATTAAATACTTTAGATAAAACTGCTCATCTGCAATTCTTCTTCCCTTTTCATCGACAGGAAGCCTAAGCCCTCTTCCAACCTCTTGAAGTTTGCTAATTTCTGAACCTGAAGACCTTAATTTTACAATCTGAAATACATTGGGATTATCCCATCCTTCTTTTAAGGTCCACTTTGAAAAAATAAAACGCAGGGTATTCCAATTGCCTTTTTCATCATGGAAATTCAATAAAAAGTCTTTATCTCTTAAAATCTTATCCACTTCATTTTGAATATCTTCTTCTGAACTGGCGTTGTCCTCACTAAAATATCCTCCATTTGTTTTTGAAATATCCTCTAAAGAAGATTCAAGATAAGATTTATATTCTTGCAACCTCTGATCTTTCCTATTAGCTATCGATTTAATTTCCCTATTAAGAGCAGCCGATAACATATTTTCAAATTTAACTCTTAAATGTCCCGGCTCGCCCCCTTCGTCTCGGTAAGACCTGACAGAATCAATAAAATACAAGCTCAAAGTCTTTATCTTATTGCCTCGTAAGAAATTTTCTTTTTCTGTCTTAAGGTGATTGATGATGGACTGCTTCAACATAAGTTCTTGGTAGGTTTCAGTGTAGATTCCCCCATAAACAATGTCACCTTTTGCGAGTATTTGACCATTAGATAGAGTTACTCCGCTTTTTATCGAATCATCAGATGTAGAACCTATTTCTTCAAGGGTAATTCCCGAGAACTCTTCACCAAATATGGAGAGAGCATCTCCTTTGACTAGCTCTTGAGATTTCTTTGTTTGCTCGTCTCTAAAAGTACACACTTTAGGACTTCTTTTGAAATCCATCAGCTTTAATTTAGTTTCCTTTTCCTTTTCTGCATCAATCATAAAGGTCTCCACGCCCTTAACTAAATTTTGATTAAAGGCTTGGCTTGCACCTAAGTTAAAAATAAGATTATTATAATCTTTTTCCTTGCTTTTCTTTTTGTCGGGAAAAGTAGCTCCAAAGCGAATAACACATTGTGGCTGTAACTCTTCAAGGATTCTTTTATAAGCCTGATTTTCTTTTTTAAATCGATGTGGTTCATCAATGATTACAATGGGTCTTGTTGCTCTCAAGGTCTCATAGGGCTGGGTGAAATTTCCTAAAATAGTTTGATCATAATCATCTTTAGCCATAGTTGCATTAGACAAAAGCATACCAGAGGTCATGAGTAAAACTGAAAAGCGATTTTTTTCTAAACTACTTCCCCTAGCAAACTCAGATATGGCTGCTGGAAACATCTTCCTGCCCCTTGTCTTTTTCTGTGGTTCTAATACCGATAAATTAAGAGCTTTATTAGGATAAAGATCAGCAAAATGCCTTTTACTATAATCTGCTTGTAGAAAACTCTTGCTGCCCTCTTTAATTGGAGTTGAAGGGACGAGAATAATAAACTTATTAAATCCATACATTTCATTAAGCTCATACATCATTCTTGTATAGCAATAAGTCTTCCCCGTGCCCGTTTCCATGCGAATATCGATGCCTAAATAGTCCTCATCATCTCTTGTTCGCCAAATTCTTGGAATTGCTTGCAGATCTTCATAACCCTTCCACAAGTCATTAATGTTCTCTTTGATTTTGTTGTCCGCAAAATCGATCACCGGACTTTGATGGATATCTTCACCCGCCACTACACGAATATCTTCAAAGGCTTTCCTGACAGCTTTTAAAAAATCTTCTTGATGAGGTAAAATTGATAATTCAATACTCATAATTAAAACCTCTCAATGAGTGAAACATTTTTATTATTCCTTAAAACCTTAAGATTCTTCCTCAGTTCATGAAGAACATTGAAACGAAGTGAATGAACATATACAACAACCCTAGTAATATCCAGTTCTCCATTCTCAATTCTTTTAATCAAGGTCATAACATCTTCATCTTCTAAACCTTCATCTATAATATAAAGAGATTTTTCAATTAAGTCTGCTGAATAATGTTCAAGTGTATAGAAGCTTGAACTCTTCGTTAAACCATAGCCATCTTCATTAAGCCAAGTAGTGAGTATACTTTCTTTTCCTAAAGAGTATTCATTATCAAATATTTTTATCATGTCCTTCGTAAGGAATTTAATTTCTGGTTCAAAATTTTCAAGATCAATCAGAGTTTTCTCTTCAGGAGTTTCAAGATAGTAGAGTTTGTAGCCATAGTCCATATTTGCACCTGTTTCTTCTTTGATTTTTTGTGCTGCTTTTTCAATTCTCGCTCTGCCAATTTCATCAATAGTTCTATAGCCAGCTTTATAGGCAGGCTTATTTTCTTCAATCTTTTCCGGAAGCTGGACCATAATATATTTACGCTTTCCATTATCTTCGGCATTAAGTTCCATAACAGCGTGGGCTGTTGTTGCAGAGCCTGAGAAGAAGTCAAGACAAGTAAATTCATTCCCTGTTATCCTATTAATTAGATATTTAATTAGAAATGTAGGTTTAGGGTATGAAAAATATCCGTCCAATCCTAATTTTGATAATTCCTTCGATCCCTGTGTACTAGAAAATTGAGAAATTATTCCCATTGGAATTTGCGTTCTTTCTATTAAATTCCCATTATTGTCAGCATTTAGATATTGCTTAGTGTATAAAACCCAGTTCCCTTCCTTATCTTGTTTTGATACGATATAATCGTTCTCAATTCCCCATTGGTATTTTTCTTTTGACCAACGCCAAATAGCTTTTCTACCGGAATTATTATCTTCAGGATATAGAATAGTACCGTCTTCCATTGTTATTGGATAATCCATGGATTCTGAATATTGTATTGAACCCATTCCAAGTTTTTGTAAATAATATTTTCCACGTGTATGTTCATATTCATCAGATTCCTTATATCGTTCTATGTTTGATGGTGGTAGACCTCTAATTTCAAAATTATTTATTAGTTTTCCATATACTAATATATGTTCATCTTTTACTCTAAATAGTTTCGAATCCGAAGAACCCCCACCTTCTTTGTTTGCCCATTTTAAATCTACAATAAAATTTTCCTCACCAAAAATCTCATCACAAATTAATTTCAAATTTGCCTGTTCATTATCATCAATTGAAATAAAAATAGCCCCGTCATCTGATAATAAATCTCTCGCTAATACTAATCTTGGATACATAAAGGTAAGCCATGCAGAATGGGTACTTTTTCCTGCTAAATCAAGGATTCTTTCTGCTTCTTCTTCTGTAATTCCAATTTTTAAAGAAAGTTCTTCTACACTGAACTGAAAATTATCAGGGTAGATAAAGCCGTCCGAACCCGTATTATAGGGAGGATCTATATAGATACACTTAATTTTTCCTGCATATGAGTTTAACAAATGCTTTAAGGCGTCAATATTATCTCCGACTATGTAGAGATTTTCGCTATTCTTATTCTCTTCTTTAGAGTTATGTTCTACATCTGGAGAAATATAGGTTTCTGATTCCAAGGAACTTAAGTATTTGGCATAGGACTTGCCTAAAAATTTGAGTTCATACCCTTCTTTGGATATATCTATTTCTTCTTCTGACAAAAAATCTTTAAATATATTAAGCTTGAATGCACCTTCTTTTGAGAAAAATTGTGGAAAGTCTTTTTTAAATTTTTCCATTTCTCTACTATTTGGTTTTTTCTCTAGATTATCTTTTAATTTTTGACCAATCATTATTTTCCTCCACTCTGTATTCAAGTATCTCAGATATATCACATTTAAAATATTTACAAATTCTACCCAATATTTCCATACTCACATTTTCATCTCGTCCCATTTTTGCTATGGTTCGAGGTGTTGTTTTTATGGCTTTTTGTAGGTCTTGTTTATTCATTTTTTCATCAATTAATTTTTTCCATAATTTATCATAGGAAAATCCCATAATCCACCTCATAGTACATTTCACTTTGTATAGTTTTTCTATAAAATTATATCACACATTCAAACTCAATATTTACAAATTTATTGAGACTGATTGTTACTTTTTCTAATCAAGATCATCCCTTTTGTCTTATTCAAGTAGAGGAGAAATATATTTTTTAAATAACTGGAAAACCTCATTTTAAATTTCCTATTTGGATAGGATAAATAATTAATCATAAGTATTAAAAATGTCCTGAGTCTATTTGGGAAAGTTATTTATAAAAATCATGTACTTCTCTTATCCTATAAATATTCGTGGACTTATATTGATTTGGAAAAATTGACATATAAAAATCGGCACAAAGGTAAATGCCTTCATGCCGATTAAATTTAAGGGACTAAATCACTAATTAAAAGCCCTTAAGCGTCCTGATATTATTTTAAACTTCAATTTTTCCATAATTTCCATCTTTTCTTTTGTAAACTACAGAAACCGCATCAGTATCTGCATCTAAAAATACAAAGAAATTGTGATTTAAAAGTTCCATTTGAAGAATTGCTTCTTCTTCATTCATTGGATTAAGTTCGAAATTTTTCCTT
>JAQYRL010000017.1 GCA_028725765.1 Clostridiales bacterium | reverse complement strand
TCTCCTCTAAAAATACTCTTCAAAGCTTCCCATATTACCTCATAACCTGCTAATACATAGGCGGCAAAGAAGAACGCTTCAATATTATATATGTAGCCACAGCCTAAAAGGAAGGCAGCTGAGAAAATTTTAATCAGATCTGTGACTCTATCGGTATCCAGTATTTGTTCTCGCATAGGGGTTAGTGAGGATTTTGAACGCTCTGCACATGAATCACAGCAGTGATCGTATTCGGAATGATTGTGATCATGCCCATGGTTATGTTCATGTTCATGGTGGTTACCGTGATCATGTCCACATCCGCAATCCACGTGTTCATGCTCATGATTGTGCTCACTGTTTTGTGGAGAACTTAAATTAATTAGCTTATTATTTTTTATATCACTCATAATATACCTCGATTAAACGATTAAATAATTACTTAACTGTTAGCTTCATTTTACAACATAGTTTTTTAAAAATCAACACATAATGCAAAATATTTTTAATTTTTATTTTTCATGATTTTTTGTTAAAATGTAGATGTACAAAATCTTAAAGAAACATGTTTAATATATAATTACAATTTAGACTCATTCAGAGGAATAAGACATATTGTTTTAAAGTTTGCCTGAGGAGGTGTTTCAATGTCTATTAAATTTTTGAAGGATGATATAACAAAACTAAAAGTTGATGCTATAGTGAATGCAGCAAATGAAACCTTGCTCGGGGGTGGTGGTGTCGATGGTGCCATACACAGGGCTGCAGGTTCTGAGCTTCTTCGCGAGTGCAGAACATTGGGCGGATGCAAAACTGGAGATGCAAAGATTACAAAAGGATATAAACTGCCGGCAAAATACGTTATTCACACGGTAGGACCTATTTATCGTGATGGAAATCATGGAGAAGAAAATTTGCTGCGTTCATGCTATACCAGGTCTCTTGAAATCGCATCTCAAAATGACTGTAAAAGCATTGCCTTTCCAATAATTTCAGCTGGAGTTTATGGTTACCCTAAGAGGGAAGCTGTGGAACTAGCTGTATCGGCTATTAACGATTACATTGAAAATATAGGATCTAAAGCAGAAATTTACTTGGTCGTTTTTGACCGAGAGATACAGAACATTGTCGATGAGTTGTATGGATTAGAATGATAAGTGTTGCAATGCAATAGTATAGATAAGTATCGCAACAAACTCAAGAAAAACTTAATAACAAAATATAAAAACAGATTTTAAAGACCACAATAAACAAATAACAGGTTCTATTTTTTCGAAAAGTATGCTAGTATGATAAATAACGAATCATGATAGATAGATTGATTTTTCAAGATTTAAACTGACAAAATAATTTTAAGAGGTGAAATATATGCAGGTTATTGATTTAAAAAAACTTTATGAAATTGCAGACGGCATGGATGGAGAGAAAGTAAAGATTGAAGGCTGGATAAAAACTAACCGAAACTCCAATAAGTTCGGTTTTATAGGCCTCAATGACGGTACATTCTTCAAGCCTGTGCAGGTTGTTTACGAGAAAGAAAATATAGATAATTTCGACGAAGTGTCAAAGCTACATATATACACAGCTATAACGGTAGAAGGTATTTTGTGCCTGACACCGGATGCTAAGCAGCCTTTTGAAATCAAGGCAGAAAAAGTTTCTGTTGAAGCGGAGAGTACGAGTGACTATCCACTACAAAACAAGAGACATTCGATGGAATTTCTAAGAGAAATTGCACACCTAAGGCCTAGGAGCAACACATTTGCTGCTGTTTTTAGAGTTAGGTCGCTTGTGGCTTACGCAGTACATAAGTTTTTTAATGAAAGGCATTTTGTGTATATGCACACCCCAATTATAACCGGTAGTGATGCAGAAGGCGCCGGCGAGATGTTCCACGTTACGACACTGCCTCTTGCTGATGTGCCTAAAACCGAAGATGGGAAGGTCGATTTTTCGAAAGACTTCTTCGGAAGGGAAGCGAGCCTTACTGTTAGTGGACAGCTTGAGGCTGAGATTTTTGCGATGGCATTTAAAAATGTCTACACTTTTGGGCCTACGTTTAGAGCTGAAAATTCAAATACAGCCAGACATGCCTCAGAGTTTTGGATGATTGAGCCGGAAATTGCATTTGCAGACCTTGAAGATAATATGAGATTGGCCGAGGACATGGTTAAATATATCATCGAATATGTTTTGGAGAATGCACCTGAGGAAATGGAATTTTTCAACCAGTTTGTGGATAAGGGTCTGATAAAGAGGCTTGAAGATATTGTTGCCTCCGACTTTGGCAGGGTGACATATACAGAAGCTGTTGAGATCCTAAAGAAGAGCGGTCACAAGTTTGATTATCCAGTTGAATGGGGCATTGACCTTCAGACCGAGCACGAGAGATATTTAACAGAAAAAGTTTTCAAGAAGCCGCTATTTGTAACGGACTACCCTAAGGATATCAAGGCATTCTACATGAGACTTAACGACGACAACAAAACAGTTGCAGCCTGCGACCTTCTTGTTCCAGGGGTTGGCGAGATTATAGGTGGCTCGCAGAGAGAGGAAAGACTTGACTATCTTGAAAAAAGGATGGATGAGCTTGGACTTAAGAAGGAAGACTATTGGTGGTACTTGGAGCTCAGAAAGTATGGCGGTGTTAAGCATGCGGGATATGGGCTTGGTTTCGAGAGAATCATAATGTATCTTACAGGAATTTCGAATATCAGAGACGT
>JAQYRL010000016.1 GCA_028725765.1 Clostridiales bacterium | reverse complement strand
AAATATGAATGAAAGAGAGAAACTTGAAAAGAGTATCAATATGTGGGGCGATGCAGTTGTTTGGGGAGAACTACATAAATCATCGAATTACCCTGTTTATTGGGATTAGCCACCAACTCTTTTTGTCCGCTTAGCCTAATTTCTGCCTGGGGTTTTATTTCTAAAAAATATCAAAATCAATAGGCTGCAGGAAGAGCTTTTTCATCTCGGCTGGATTTTCCGTAATACCTAGTATCCACTTCATCTTGCAGACTATCGCTTCGAGGGTCATAAGACCTCCCTCCAGAATGTTTGGATTATCAGCCAAAGATTTACCAACGGCATAGGTAGCTAGTCGACTGCCTTCATGAGGTACCTGCGTAGTTAAAACGACTATACCGCCGTTATCAGTAAATTCATTGATTGCATCGCTTATTGAACGCTCAGAATTATGATTAATATTGGGAAGACCACCACTCCCAAAACTTTCGATAATTAGGACTTGGTAGAGATTTCCCAGGACTTTTATTATATGAGGATCTAACCCTGGCGAGAGTTTTAGGACGAACACAGGGTGAGTCATGCAGAAACTAAATTTAGGTGTTGCTGAAATAGAGTCTGTGATGTAATGTGTAACATGATCAGCCATAACATTTGCTACATCAGGATAATCAATGCTCTCAAATGCGTTATAACTCTGTGTCCTTATTTTTCTTGCCCTTGTTCCTCTAATTACTTTGGAATTGAAAACAATCTTGACACCTGATGAAAGTGGATCAGATGCATAAATAAAGGCGTCTATTAAGTTCCGCCTAGCATCGGTATCTCTAAGATAAATTGATTTTTGTGAACCCGTCAAAATGATTGGCTTTCTGGAATTTTGAATCATGTAACTGAGAGCTGCGGCTGTATAGCTAAGTGTGTCAGTGCCGTGAGTTATAACAAATCCATCAAAATCTGTATAGTTTTTTTCTATGCAAGCAGCTATTTTGTGCCATTCGTGAGGCCCTATATTGGTACTGTCCAGATTCATTAAATCAATAGTTTTGAATGAGCAAATATACTTGATCTCTGGCACGAATTTAATCAATTCCTCGCTGTTTATCGTTGGTGTAAGACCGTTTTGGGACTCTGCGCTAGCTATAGTGCCACCAGTTGTTATAAGCAAAATGTTTTTCTTCATACATTAGCCCCTAAAATTTATAGTTCTTTAATAAAATTTTCGATCCTAGCTCGGACCATTTTTTCGCCCATAATTTGTTGAATTGCCCAAATGTCAGGGGAAGTAGCTCTTCCTAGAAGGGCGATTCTAATAACTGTGGAAACGTGGCCTACATGACCTTTGTACTCTTCGGGATGCTTTTTAAAATCCTTAGGCTTAGCAGCATATCCAAGTTCAGTTGCAATTGCCCTTATTTTGTCGAACCACTGGCTCTGATCATCGGAGTGATTGTATGTGTCGAGGTATTTGTTTAAAATCAAAGTTTCATCGCCTCTAGATTCTTCTGGTAGGCTGTCCTTTTGCATTTTGTCGTGCAAAACATCAAAATAGCATGACATAAATTCTATAATCTGTTCTCCGTATACGAGATCTTTTCTAGGCTTTTTATCATCTCGCCCCAGATCGATAAAGCTGCAAAAATATTTTTCATCGTCAAATATACTTAGCAACTCAGGCTTAAATTCGCTTGCCCAAGTTTTTAAAAATTGGAAAATCTCACTAGCAGGGATGCCAAGCAGCACGTCTTTACTGATGTTATTGAGTTTGTCGAGGTCAAACAAGGCACCCGAATTGCTCATTTTTTCAGTAGTAAACTCGAAATCATCATAGTCAGCATTAGGATGCTCGATTCGCCACTCTTCAAAATTAGAATTAAGAATCGTCAAAAGATATTCTCTAACTGCCGCAGGGTGATATCCCTTACTCCTATAAAAATCAAGAGAAAGTTCAGGATCATTTCTCTTAGAAAGTTTTCTTCTATTACCTTCTTCATCAAGTTTCATAAGCTGTGCTGTGTGACAGTAAATTGGCATCTCGAACCCAAGTTTTTCAAAGAGTTCAACATGGATTGGGAGGGAAGGCAGCCACTCAGCGCCTCTGACTACATGAGTCGTTCTCATAAGGTGGTCATCGATTACGTGAGCAAAATGATAAGTTGGGATGCCCGTAGTTTTTAGAATTACCACATCATGATAATTTTCCGGCATTTCGAGCCTCCCGCGGATTGCATCGTTAACCCTTATTTTTCTCACAATATCTGTTCTCTGGGAAGAGTCACCGCCTGATGCCAGCCTCAAAACCCAAGGCTCTCCACCCTTGATCTTTTCTTCTATTTCTTCAAATGAAAGATTTCTTGAAGGAGCGAAATTCCCGTAGATACCAGGAGTCAATTTCTGATTTTCCTGTTCCATACGTATCTCATTAATTTCATCTTCAGTTAGAAAGCATGGATATGCAAATCCATTTCGCACGAGTTCTTTAGCATAGGTCTGATATATCTCTTTACGCTCACTTTGCGTATAACTCCCATATTTCCCGATGTCCCCGTTTTTTGTAGCTCCTTCATCAAAATGGATACCAAAATATTCTAGGCTCTTGATGATGGTGTCGACCGCACCCTCTACATACCTTTTGTCATCCGTGTCTTCGATTCTTAGATAGAATACTCCCTTGCTCTGGTGCGCCAATCTTTCGTCAACAAAGGCTCCGTAAAGATTACCAAGATGCATAAAACCAGTTGGACTTGGCCCTAATCTTGTTACCTTCGCTCCGTCAGGCAGATTTCTTTCTGGGAAAAAATCCTCATAGTAAGATGGCGTCTTTTCTATGTTCGGAAATAGAAGATTTGCTAATTTGTCGCTCATAATTATAACCTCTCTAAATCATTCATTTCTGTCTACTTAACAAAATAAATAGTCAATATTTACTGCGATAATTATACAATAGCAGATGCGAGCCTGTCAAAAGCCTTGCTAGTAAATAGAGGCAAAATAGCAAAATATAAGCAGTATGTGAGTGCTGGAAAGCAGAGAAGAAAAATGGTATAATTTTTTAAAAGTAAAATGTATATGATAAGTTAAAAATAGAAATCTATTTAATCATTTTGCTAAACTAAAAATATATCTTAGTGGAGATGGCAGATGTTTGTAATTGCCATGGTAATTAAGAGAAAGGTAATCAAATGTCAGGATTTGCACACCTTCATCTACATACTGAATTTAGCCTCCTTGATGGGATGGCTAGAATCGACAAATTGATACCAAGAGTTAAGGAATTGGGAATGGATGCTGTCGCAATTACCGATCATGGTGTCATGTTTGGCGTTGTCGACTTCTATAAGAAATGCAAGGATTTTGGAGTAAAACCTATAATCGGTTGTGAGGTTTATGTTGCTGCGCGCACGAGGTTTGATAAAGATGCAGACAAAGACAAGCAATCGAATCATCTTGTCCTCCTAGCTGAAACTCAGGAGGGCTATAAAAATCTTGTGAAAATTGTTTCCAAGTCGCATACCGAAGGTTTTTACTATAAACCTAGGGTTGATAAAGATTTACTTAGAGAACACAGCCAAGGAATCATAGCACTTTCAGCATGTCTTGCTGGGAAAGTTCAATCTCTTTTGCTTATGGGAGATTACGATGGAGCCAGAAGGGAAGCAGAAGAATATAGGGAAATCTTTGGCGATGAGAATTTCTTCTTAGAAATGCAGGATCAGGGCTTGGAGGAAGAAGCCAGAGTTAATCCACTTATCGTTAAATTAAGCAAAGAAACCGGCATTCCACTTGTAGCGACAAACGATGTTCACTATGTAAACAAAGAGGATGCGAAAGCACACGATGTTTTGCTGTGCATACAGACAGCTAGCAGAGTCAACGACGAAAATAGGATGAGATTCCCAAATGATGAATTCTATCTCAAAAGTACTGAGGAAATGGAGACAATCTTTGCCTTTGCACCCGAGGCCTTGTCAAACACTGGCAAAATAGCTGAAAGATGCAATGTTGAGTTCGAATTCGGTAATTATCATCTACCAGAATTTGATTTGCCAAAAGATTTCAAGGGAAATAAGTTTGAGTTCTTGGAATCCCTCTGTGAGCAGGGACTTAAAACAAGATATGGTGAAGAAGCCGTTTCTGGACCGCAATCCGATATTTTGTTCTCAAGGCTCAAAAAAGAACTTGATGTTATAAGGAGCATGGGATTTGTTGAATATTTCCTCATCGTGTGGGACTTTATAAGGTATGCACGCGAGAAGGGGATAACCGTCGGACCTGGAAGGGGTTCTGCAGCGGGTTCAATTGTTGCATATTGCCTGCATATAACGGATATTGATCCTATTAAATATAATCTGATATTCGAAAGATTCCTGAACAGCGAGAGAGTAAGTATGCCGGATATAGATATAGATTTCTGTATCGAGAGGCGCGGAGAAGTAATAGATTATGTTATAGAAAAATATGGTGCAGACAAGGTAAGCCAAATAATAACATTGGGTACGCTTAAAGCAAGGGCTGCTGTTAGGGATGTCGGGCGTGCGCTTGATGTGTCATATGCCGAAACTGATAAAATTGCTACAGCAATACCTAATATGCTTGGGATTACAATCGACAAGGCGCTTGATTTAAACCCGGAGCTTAGAACAAAATATACTGAAGATGTAAATACCCGAAACGTCCTTGATATGTCACGTGCCATTGAGGGAATGCCTCGCCATGCTTCAACCCATGCAGCAGGTGTTGTAATTTCAAAAGAACCACTTGATGACTACGTTCCTTTGTATGTCACTGATAAGGGGCTGACTACCCAGTTTAATATGATAACAATTGAGGAACTAGGCCTTTTGAAAATGGATTTTCTAGGGCTCAGAAATCTGACGGTCATTAGAAAAACCTTAGAATTGATTGAAAAAAGGCATGGTCTGAAAATAGATTTTTCTAAGATGACATATGATGATGCAAATGTATATGAAATGATATCTTCAGGCAATACGCTCGGAGTCTTCCAACTTGAATCATCTGGAATGACACAGTTTATGAAGTCGCTTAAACCAAATTGCTTTGAAGATATTGTAGCAGGCATTTCTCTTTTTAGACCTGGCCCAATGGATGCAATACCTACATATATCAAAAATAAGAAGAACCCTGATAATGTAAAATACATTACTCCCGAACTAGCACCTATTCTAGATGTTACGTATGGCTGCCTTGTATATCAAGAGCAGGTAATGCAAATTGTTAGACAACTCGCAGGTTATAGCTATGGACAGGCAGATATTGTTAGAAGAGCAATGAGCAAGAAAAAAGCTGCGGAGATGGAGAAAAATAGGGAATACTTTATCAATGGTAAATTAGGTCCGGACGGCAGCATAGAGATTGAGGGCTGCTTGAAGCGGGGGATTTCTTATGAAGCTGCGCAAAGTATCTTCAGTGACATGGAGACATTTGCACAATATGCTTTTAACAAGAGCCACGCTGCTGCCTATGCAGTTTTAGCATATGAGACGGGGTATCTAAAATATTACTATCCTAAAGAATTCATGGCATCGCTGATGTCATCGGTGATGGGCGATGCGACTGCCATTGCAAAATATATAAGAAACTGCAAAGAGATGGATATCGATGTTTTGCCCCCTTCAGTACATGAGAGTTTTTCTGACTTTGTGGCAACTGATGAAGGCATAAGATTCGGACTAATGGGAGTTAAAAGTGTCGGTGAATCAGTCGTTGATGCAATTATTTCTGCAAGAGAAACAAGCGGACTTCCGAGGACATTTAGTGAATTTATCAGAAATGTTGATATATCTAAAATCAACAAAAGGGCAGTAGAAAGTTTGATAAAGGCAGGGGCATTTGACTGCATTGAAGAAAACCGAGCTGTACTTATGGCAGTGTATCAACAGGAGATTGAAGGTGCACAGCAAGAATCCAGAAATACAATATCAGGCCAGATTTCTCTTTTTCAGATAAACGAAGATGCAATGAAGGATGCAGGTCTCAGCAAGAGACTTCCAAATATAAAAAACTTTTCAAAAAGTAAAATTTTAGAACTCGAAAAAGAGGTTATGGGAATTTATATTTCGGGACATCCCCTGGAATCATATGCAGATAAAATCAAAGAATTTTCAACTGTTTCATCAGATGTTATAAATTCAGAAGAAAATGAAACTCTGCAAAATAATTCAAGAGTTGTAATGTGTGGCCTTGTTGCATCAATGAGAAAGTTGACAACAAAAAAATCTCAATTAATGGCGTTTGTGAATCTTGAAGACCTGTACGGTACGGCAGAAATAGTTGTATTTCCTAAGGTGTACCAAAAATCCGCCAGCATTTTGGAGTCGGGGGAGCCACTGGTTGTAGTAGGACGGATAAATGTAAAAGAGGATTCTCCTCCTGCAATTCTAGCTGACGAAATTAAAAGTCTGGACGAATATGGGGATGGTAATAGTAAAAGTGTGGACCGAAGCAAAGATAAATCTTTAATGGAAAAACCACAAGATATTAGTGAAAAAGATACTTCCGCAATGATAAAGTTGCGGATAACCAGAGAGCATAATTTAGAGGAAACAATGCTTGATCTTGAGCGGCTTTTATTGATAAATAATGGAGACATTCCGGTTAGAATATATCTTCCAGATGGAAGACAAATAGCATCAAAACACGGTGCTTCGCTTTCTGATTTTTTTGTTGAAACACTTGAACGAATGCTTGGAAACGAAAATGTAAAAATGCAAGGGATTTCCGATAAGGAGAAATATTGATGAAAACTAAAGATTTGATGACAGAGGCTGCGGAGGCAAAATCTCTAAGCAAAGTTAAGAAGATTGGAATTTTGACAAGTGGTGGAGATTCGCCTGGAATGAACGCTGCTATAAGATCGGTTACAAGATGTGCGATTAATGCTGGCATCCAGGTGTATGGGATTCAAAGAGGCTACCAAGGCCTGATTGAAGGAGAGTTTATAGAGCTCGACAGATATTCAGTGAGTGATACTATGCAAAGAGGCGGCACAATGCTCAAGACTGCTAGGAGCGAAGACTTTAAGACGGAGGCTGGGCAGGAACGAGCGGCATCGATATTGCAAACTTTTGGTATAGACGCACTTGTTGCAATAGGCGGAGACGGTACTATGCGAGGCGCGTTTGATCTCAGCAAATTCAATGTACCTGTAATTTGCCTGCCTGGAACTATAGATAATGATCTTGGTTATACAGACTATACGATTGGTTTTGATACAGCGGTCAACACCGTGCTTGAAGCAATAGGCAAAATCAGGGACACATCGAGTTCACATGAGAGAACTACAGTTATTGAAGTCATGGGACGAAAATGTGGGGATATCGCTGTTTATGCAGCCCTTGCAGGCGGTGCTGAAGGTGTTTGCGTACCAGAGATGCCTGTAGATGTGAATCGGATTTGCAACAAAATAATAACGGATGGACATAAGGGACGAACTCACAGTGTAATTATTATTGCAGAGGGTGCACCAATAAAGACTACTGATTTAGTAGATGAAATCAAAAGAGTAACACATAAAGAGGTTAGGCAGGTTGTTTTGTCCTATCTCCAACGTGGCGGATCGCCTAGCTCTGCAGATCGGCTGCTTGGAACTCTCTGCGGTGCGAAAGCAGTCGAGGTCCTAACGGATCCAAACTTCGATTTAGGTTCTTATGCAATAGGAGAACAGAATGGGAAGATTTGCGCGATTTCACTTGAAGAAGCAGTAAATATGAAACGAGATTTTAAAGAAGAACTTGTTGGATTAATAAATGTTTTGAGTAAATAAAACTTGATTTTTGCAGTCTTGACGTTTATAATGTATGAGGTTCGCAATATCGCGAATGTAAAATAATCACACCCATATAGCCCATAAGGTGCCATTAACTTAGACGAAATACAGAGTTAAACTATAGTGAAACGAAGGAGTGTTTTGTTGAGAAATATGGCGGGAAACGAATATTTTGTTGGCGCAATATTTGAGGAAATGGCTTATATGAGGCAGAGTATGAGTGGAAGAGAAAAACCTAGGAGGAATTTAAAATGGCAGTAATTTCAATGAAACAATTACTAGAAGCAGGTGTTCACTTCGGACATCAGACAAGAAGATGGAATCCTAAGATGGCTCCATATATCTTCACGGAGAGAAACGGAATTTACATCATCGATCTTCAGAAGACAGTTAAGAAAATCGAAGAGGCGTATAATTTCATGAGAAGTGTTGCAGAACAGGGCAAACCAGTTCTTTTTGTAGGAACTAAGAAACAGGCTCAGAATGCTATCACAGACGAGGCAAATAGATGTGGACAGTTCTATGTTGCGGAGAGATGGCTTGGTGGAACACTGACTAACTTTAAGACTATAAGCAAAAGAATTGCCAGACTTGATGAAATCGAAAGAATGGAAGAGGATGGCACAATGGAGAAGCTTTCAAAGAAGGAAGTGAGCAAGTTAAGACTTGAGCACGAGAAGCTTGAGAGATATCTCGGTGGAATCAGAGACATGAAGGGTATGCCAGGTGCAATCTTTGTTGTCGATCCAAAGAAAGAAAAAATCGCAGTAAGAGAAGCAAGAATATTGGGAATTCCAGTTGTGGGCATTGTTGATACTAACTGTGATCCTGATGATGTTGACTATATAATCCCTGCAAATGATGATGCTATCAGAGCGGTAAAACTTATTGCAGGAAGAATGGCTGATGCTATTATCGAAGCTAATCAGGGCGAAAGCTTTGATGAGGGAGAAACTGACGAAAACGCTGACGTTGAAGAAGCAGATGCTTCAGACGATGAGATTGAAGCCGTTGAAAATGACGACGAAGAAGCGTAGGAAGCAAAGTCAATTCTGATTTGAGGAGGTATAGATATGGCTGTTACAGCGCAGATGGTAAAAGAACTTAGAGAAATGACAGGCGCCGGAATGATGGATTGCAAGAAGGCACTTGTAGAAGTAGATGGGGATATTGATAAGGCTGTTGAACTTCTTCGTGAGAAGGGCTTGTCAAAGGCCGCAAAGAAGGCAGGCAGAGTCGCTGCTGAAGGACTTGTTCAGATGGCGTTTGGAGAAGGACACAAAACAGCGGCAGTTGTTGAGGTTAATTCTGAGACTGACTTTGTTGCGAAGAACCCTGAATTTAGAGAATTTGTAAACGATCTTTCTCAGCTGGCATTAAAAAGCGATGCTGAGGATATGGATGCTTTCATGGAACTCGACTTTAAGGGCGAGGGTACAGTTAAAGATGTTCTTACGGCTAAGATCGCAAAGATAGGCGAGAATATGAATGTTCGTCGTTACAAAAAACTTGCAACGGACGGAGTGGTTTACCACGGATATGTTCACAGCAATGGGAAAATTGCTGTTATTGTAGGCCTAAAGACAGATGCTTCTGCCGAAGAGACTGAAACTGTTGGTAAGGACGTCGCAATGCAGGTCGCATCTATGAGTCCTAAATTTGTAACTGAAGACGAAGTCGATCAGGAATGGTTAGCTCACGAAACAGAGATTGCAAAGCAGCAGCTTTTAAATGAGGGTAAACCTGAGGCAATGCTTGAAAGGATAATCCCTGGAAAGATCAAGGCAATTCTTAAGGAAGTATGCCTTGTTGATCAAAAGTTTGTTAAAAACTCAGATCAGACAGTTGCACAATATGTATCTGAGGCAGGCAAAACTCTTGGTAAAGATATAGCGGTTGTAGAGATGGTTAGATTTGAAGTTGGCGAAGGAATCGAAAAGAAAGAAGAAGACTTCGCTGCTGAAGTTGCGGCACAGATGGCCGGAAAATAGTCGATTAATAGGTGATTTTAATAGGTGATTTAAGAAACCTGATCGGTGTCGGTCAGGTTTTTTTGTAGTATGACGGGCATGCCGTCAATCTGTGGTGAAAGTCCACAAGGGGCGTAGTTGCCGACGAACCCCAAAGCGACTCCCAAGGTTCAAGTCGTGAGGCTTGGGCGAGAAGAAGGGATAGCGAAATTGTAGCCTGACGAACAGGAACCTAATACCAAGGCACATGCGGCGGATAAGTGGACTACAAGTCACGAAGTCCAAAAGGCAACCGTAACCCGTATGTGTAGATTAGGCAGGTAGACGAGGAAAGAATGACGACTTATCCCGTGAGGTCTCGTGGACGGCACAGCTGTAGTAACAACGAACCA
>JAQYRL010000015.1 GCA_028725765.1 Clostridiales bacterium | reverse complement strand
ATACTGTATATATTTTATAATTTAATCTTTGTATTTCAGCTTATTTCTTATTAGCCATTGCTTCTCTTTTTGCAGCCTTGAGGTCAGCATAATGAGTATCTACAATTTCATCCCAAAGCTCACAGTTATCAAATCCTATATCCTCAGGAATGAAAACAGGGTCAAGACCCATCTTCTTCTGGTCCTCATAGTCCTTTAGAATTGCAAATATTTTCTTCGACATAAGTGCTATAACAGGGAAGTTCAGCCAGCAGCATATACCAACACCAACATCGGCATAGTTCCATGCTGTTGTCATGTCCTTCATTGAAGCGAGCAATGCAAGCACTGCGATAATTAGACAACCAACTATGTAAGAAATTTTCTTTGCCTTATCAGATGTTGCACTCAACAAATACTGTATGTTAGCATCAGCATAAACAGCAAATGAAAGAAGTGTTGTAAATGCGAAGAAGAACATAGCGATTGTGATAAATGGAGCACCAAGTCCTGATACTAGAGTATCAATAGATGCCTGAACAAATCCAGGACCAGCTTCCATGCCTTTTACAGCAGCTTCGCCTGCAAATAATAGTTTTCCATCCTCGCTTACGATATTGTACATACCAGTAGAAAGCATCATAAGAGCTGTAGCTGTACATACAAGAAGGGTGTCAATATATACAGAAAATGCCTGAGCAAGTCCCTGTTTTGCTGGGTGAGAAACCTCTGCTGTTGCAGCTGCATGCGCACCAGAACCCCAACCTGCTTCATTAGAGTATACGCCTCTCTTAACACCAATCATAACAGTAGTTCCAAATACACCACCAAAAGCTGCCGCAGGATCGAATGCAGATTTAAAAATAAGTGAAAACATAGCTGGAATCTGCTTAGCGTTTACTATCAGAATCACTACGGTGATGAGAAGATATAATCCAGACATTACAGGCACAACATATGCTGCAAATGTTCCGATTCTACGAACACCTCCGATTGTTACAAGAACGAATAGTCCAGCAACCACACATCCAACTACTAGAGGGCTTATGCCTACATTGTTAGCCTTAAATGCTGTTGAGATAGCATTTGATTGAACCGTAGGTCCTGTGATTGTCATTGCAAGAATTGTTGCAAGAGCAAATACGATAGCAAGAGGTTTGCATTTCAACCCTTTTTCGATGTAGTATGCAGGGCCTCCTCTATATTCGCCAACAACCTTGTCCTTATAAACCTGTGCAAGTGATGATTCTGCAAAAGCGGAACCAGAGCCAACAAGGGCAATCAGCCACATCCAGAAAACAGCACCAGGTCCACCAACTCCTATAGCACTTGCTACACCAGCAATATTACCTGTTCCAACTCTGCCCCCCAAAGACATTGCGAAGCCCTGGAATGAAGACACTCCGTTCTCACTGCTCGAGCCTCTTGCGAGCTGTCTAACCATTTCCTTAATTAGTCTGAATTGAGGAAATTTAAGACCAATGGATAAGAACAGACCTACTCCGATTGCCATGTAAACCAGAACCGGAGACCATAAAAATCCGTTTAAAAACGATGCGATGTCATTTAACATTTCATTCTCCTCTCAAAATAATTACATAAAATAATTTATAAATATAACTTTGATATTATTTTATCTATGACACTCAAAAACACTCAAAAAGAATCAAAAGAATTTATTTGCAGAGAAATAAATTCTTTTACAAAATAATTAACTGGAAAATATTGACAGGCACACTATCTAGATGTAAAATATTACCAGGAGGCAAGTGTAAGCAAATGATGTACAAAATACGTAAGTTGTCTGAAGGGATCTCTATAAAGATAAAATGCGAATCGGATGAGAGTCTTGATAGGCTGGAATTGGCAAGGTTTTCTAATGCCAATATTAAAGGGTTTATTTCTGATACAGAAATTAAGGGTAAGTGTATAGTTGCAGAAACTAGCTGGGGTATGACATTGTCTGAATGTCTGGAAAACACTTTGAATTTTGAGGCAATTATTTTGTTGTTAAGACAGTGTATTGACATTGTTGAGGACATTGTTAAAAATAACTTTCTTCTTATGTATGTGGAATTTAATTTTGAGCACGTGTGGGTTAGCAATTTTGGTGCTTTGCAATTTCTCTATTTGCCGACAGAAGAGGAAAGAGCGAGTCGAAGAGTTATGAGCTTTATAAATGAAATACTTTGGTGTATCAATCCGGCCGATGATATGACCGAGGTGGTATTTAGAGATATTAAAGAGAAGATAGTGAACATGCCCTTTTATAACCGTTTTGCTTTAAGAAAAATAATTGACTCTGCTGAAAAAGACTATTTTAAAATGCTTGAAGCAAAGAATGATGAAAATGAGAAACAAAATAAGGAAGCACCAATCGGCACTTCCTCAAATATTTCAGTAGTTATGCCAAAACTATACAATCTAAACACCGGAGAATTAATGACATATAATCCGGGAGATGTGATTGTTATATCAGATATGGATTCACTTGATTAAGACATCACCAGTCATCTCAGGCGGAACTCCAAGTCCCATTAACGAGAGCAATGTAGGTGCGATATCTGCGAGTTTCCCCCAGCGATCCTGAGGCTCCATAATATTTGAATTATTTCTTCCGTCGATGTATTTTCCCCAACCTGATGCCATTTCCTTGAAAACGCAAGGGTTTTGGCTGATGTGAACTAGTGGAACAAGATTTAGTGAGTGCGATGTGACAACGTTGTCGTTCTCATCAAGCATTACATCTGAATTGCCATGGTCGGCGGTTAGCAAGATTTGTCCATCGAGTGAGAGAACACAGTCAACAATTTCAGATACGAGAGTATCTAGTTTTTCAACTGCTTTGATTGCAGCATCCATGACACCCGTATGACCAACCATGTCTGAATTAGCAAAATTCAAAATAATTAAATCATACTTTTCAGACTTAACTGCATCGATTACTTTCTCTGTAACTTCTGGGGCACTCATTTCTGGCTTAAGATTATAGGTCGCAACACCAGGAGATTTAACGAGGATTCTATCCTCACCTTCGTAAGGCTTTTCAACACCGCCGTTAAAGAAAAATGTAACATGTGCATATTTTTCTGTTTCAGCAATTCTAAGCTGTCTGAGACCAAGGGATGAGATATATTCACCGAGGGTATTCTTGATATGCCTAGGTGGATAAGCAACATGGACGTTATTAATTGTTGCATCATATACGGTCATCGTTACGTAATGCAAATTTTTGAATATAGTTGGGCGCTTTAAATCCTTTAACTCTTCATCAACAAACGAGCGTGTGATCTCCCTTGCTCTGTCAGGTCTGAAGTTGAACATGATGATGGAATCACCGTCTCTGACAGGTTTTGCGCCACGGATAAAAGTAGGAGTAACAAACTCATCAGTTTCATCACGAGAGTAAGCAGCTTCAAGCGCTTCAGATGCTGAGTCAGCAAGCAAATATTTGACGCTACCCTTAGGCTCGTCTCCCATAGTGAATGCGTCATATGCGACTTGGACACGCTCCCATCGCTTGTCCCTGTCCATACCGAAGTACCTTCCACCAATTGAAGATATTTTGCCGATGCCAATTTCAGAAATTTTATTTTCTAGAGCATCGATATATTGCCCTGCACATTGAGGTGGAACGTCTCGGCCATCTAAGAAAGCGTGAATATAAACTTTCTCGAGACCTCTTTGTTTGGCCATATCAAGCAAAGCAAAAAGATGTTCAATATGGCTATGGACACCACCATCCGAAAGAAGACCAAGAAGATGGAGTGCTTTTCCGCTGGATTTTGCTCTGTCCATTGCCTCTACCAAAACTTGATTTGCAAAAAATGTTCCTTCAGATATTTCCTTGGAAATCAAAGATAAATCTTGATATATGATGCGACCGGCACCGATGTTCATGTGGCCTACTTCGGAATTGCCCATCTGTCCATCAGGGAGTCCGACAGACTGGCCGCAGGCAATAAGTTTAGTCCACGGATATTTTGTGAATATCGCATCGAGATTAGGTGTGTTTGCCTGTGCTATAGCGTTTCCGAAACTATGTGAATTGAGACCGAATCCATCGAGGATCATCAACATCGTTTGCTTTCTCATCTTTGTTCTCCTTTTAATTTAAAATGTAATTTAATTATATCAGATGTTTTGATATAATTAAAGATGGAGGTGTAGCATGGCGGATTTTAAGTGGAATAGAGAACAAAATATTGCAATTGAAGCAAAGGCAAAGAATATACTTGTGGCTGCTGCAGCGGGATCCGGTAAAACAGCTGTAATGGTTGAAAGAATCGTGAGACTCATACTTTCTGGTGTTCCACTTGAGAAAATGCTCATAGTTACATTTACTAATGCTTCGACTGCCGAGATGAAAGCCAGAATAAGAAAAACGCTGAAAGAAAGTATAGAAAAAACTAATAATCCTAAAGAGAAAAAAATTTTCAGAGAACAGCTTGAATCTCTGTCGACAGCTGATATTAGTAATTTTCATGGATTTGCAATGAAAATCATAAATCAGTTTTTTCACAAATTGCCTGAACTAGAGCCTGGATATAGAGTTGAAGATGATGTGAAAATTAGGGCGATTTCAAAAGATGTATTGGATGAATTGTTTTATGACTATTTCAATTCTGAAGATGATAAACACAAACAATTCATAGCATTTCTTGATGATTACAGCAATGGAAGAAACTTTGACGATATTAAGAAAAAAATAATAGCGCTCCATGGAGATATTAGAAATATACCCAAATACGACGATGTGATACATGGAATTATTCAAGAATATAAGGGAATAAAAAACTCGAATGATTTAGATAAGTATTTGAGAAGTAAAAATAATGTTGCAAATTATTATGAGACTATATTAGAGAAAAAGAACGCTAAGGCGAAAAAAAATCAAAAAAATAAAACGGAACAGAATATAGATGAATTTCAACTAACGCTTAATACTATTTTGCATTCAGCTTTTATGCTGGAACTTGTGCTTGACTTTGATAGACGATTTCAAATCGCAAAGACTGAAGCAGGAGTTATAGACTTTGCAGACATTGAACACTTTGCAATCAAACTAATTGAAGATAATAATATTTCAGATTTTTATAGTAAAAAATTCGATTATATATTTATAGACGAGTACCAGGATACAAGCGCAATTCAGGAATATTTTATAAGCAAAATATCAAGAAAAAGCAGCCTGTTTATGGTAGGCGATATCAAGCAGAGTATTTATAGGTTTAGAAACGCAGAACCACAAATTTTTAAAGGGAAATATGATGAATTTATATCAGAAAAGGATGCAGTATCAGAGTCTGGTGGATTAGACTTTGAAGATCAGTCCATTAAAATAGATCTCTCGGCAAATTATAGAAGCAAAAAATACATTCTTGATGCGGTTAATAATCTTTTTTACAGCAATATGGATGGCTATAATGAAGAAAGTGAGTTGAAAATTGGAGCACCTAATCCGAGCAATGTTGTTAATGAGCCAGAATATCATTTTATAGATGTCGAAAAGAATGATGAACATGACCGTGATGGGCTTGAAGCAATATTAATTGCCAAAATAATAAACGACCATGTAGGAAAAGAGTATTTTGTCGGAAAATATGAAGAAGATTCCAGCACTGGACAAAAAAAACTGGTAAGTGAAAAGAGGCATCTTGAATATAGCGATATTGTTATACTTTCTAGAACAGTATCAGGCTACGGTGCTAAATTGGCAAAAAAATTGATAGACCTGGGGATTCCTGCGTATGTTACTAAAAAGAGCAGTTTCTTTGAGGCAATAGAAATAAGAATTTTCATGTGTCTCTTACAGGTAATAGAAAATAGACTATCAGATATACCTCTACTGGCATTGCTACATTCTGAGATCTACGGGTTTACTGACGAAGATTTGGCTCGCATGGCACTGATGAACGAAGAATATTATTATCTCAATATGAAGTCGTATTTGGAATCGGGAGACAATAAGGAACTAGTCGAAAAAATAAGGTGCTTTGACGAACAAATTGAAAAGTTTAGGAGACTTGCAAGTGAAGAATCTCTTGACGAATTACTCTGGCATCTAATGCAGGAAACAAACTATTATATGATGGCTGGAGCAATGCCTTTAGGGGATGTAAGACAGGCAAATCTCCAATATCTCATAGAACTAGCCCTGGACTATGAGCAAAGGGGAAACGTTGGACTTGGCGGTTATCTTGACATGTTGACACGCATGAAGATAGACGAGAATATAAATATGCAAGAGGCAGATGTGACAGGTGAAGGTTCAAATGCTGTTAAAATTGCTAGTATACACTGGAGCAAGGGTCTCGAATTCCCTATGGTGATTTTAACCGGGTATAATAGGAGTTTGAACAAATTAAATAATAATTGGAGTTTCAACAAAGATATTGGACTTGCTTTCAAAGCATTAATACCAAACAAAACGAAACCTGAAGATACGATACTGACTGAGCTTATTAAAAATATAGAGAGTAAGGAAGAGGATGATGAAACCAAGAGAACTCTTTATGTTGCTCTCACTAGGGCTAAGGAGTTCCTTTATGTTGTGGGCGCACGGCCTAGTAAAAATTATAAATCGTTTAATAGGCTTGTTGAATGGAATGGGAAAAAGAAAGAATATGTTGTTGATGATATTCTGGGATTTGAACTGGAAATAAAGGAGATAAATAAATATAACGCTGAACGCACAAAGGAAATTGACGAGAACAGAGATTGTGTGGAAAAATTTGATGCTACTTTGTTTGAAGATGTTAAGAGAAGACTTGAATATGTTTATCCATACGAAGACGTATCAGAACTTAAGCCGAAATACACCGCAACTGAAATTAATAAATGGAGGGTGGATGATGACGATTTTTTTGAGTTCCCAAGTAGATCCGAGTCCGGAACTAAGCAGGTTGAGTTAAAAAACAGTTCAGAGCTTGCAATGCCTCGATTTCTTACAGGAAAGCAAGCATTATCTGCTGCAAGAAGGGGAAGTATTTATCACAAACTATTGGAAATGTGTGATTATCAATCTGCAGTTGCCTCAGCCATGAAAAATGATGAAGATACGACATTGTCAGAGGCTGTAGATTACAAAATTATTAATGAAGAGTCTTCAATTTCGGTTCCGTCAGACTTGCCAATTTCGAAAAATTCATATTTGAATGAACTGGTTTCTACTCTTATAAAAAAAGAGATTATAAATGCAGATGAATTGACGCAAATTTCGCTTGAAAATATATGCCAATTCTTTGAGAGTAACCTTGCGGAGAGAATGGCAATTGCAGAAGCGAAAGGTCAACTTTATAAGGAAAAACAATTCATCTATATGACAACGCCGGAAGATGAAATTTTTAAATCAAATAATTTAGAAAATTCATATGATTTTGATAAAAAACTTCTAGAAGAGAATATAATAGTACAGGGTATAATCGATGCTTTCTTCATAGAGGAAAATGAAAACGGAGATAAACGCTTTGTTCTAGTTGATTTCAAAACTAACCGCATCGATAAAACGAATATAGATTCAGAGATTTTAAGACTCAAAGACTTATATAAAATGCAAATGTTAACATATGAGAAAGCCATAAAGTATAGCAATTTCTTAACCAATTATGAGGATGCACCTGAGATTGAAAAAATAATATACCACATAGGTACAAATCTTTGTATTAAATACTAAAAATGTGTAATCTCACTTATTCTAGGGTATAAAAAGATAAGATTGTTGATTAATGCAATTTGTGACGTGAATTTTAGTTAAGATACTGATTAGACGAAGCTGAGTATATCTAAATAGCAGAAATTCATTAAATGCATATTGCGCATGGAGGTAACGATGAGAAATAGAAATATGTATTCTGAAATGGAAACCGCCTGGTTTGGATTAAACGAACCTGAGATATCTGAAGTAAGTTCAGATGTTGTAGTATTCGGAATACCTTTCGATGGGAGTGAAGGTGGTAGAGGCGCGGCAGCTGAGACCCCAGACCTATTACGAAGGAACACAATGGAAGCAAGTCCCTGTACGGAAGATTTGGAGTTTTTTGATCAACTTAAGGTTTATGATGGAGGAGACTTTAGGGGGACAGATCGTGAAACTATTTACAAAGAAGTCGAAGACTACGTCGCTTCAATCGTCGAGATGAGAAAGCGATTTACCATGATAGGTGGTGATCATAGTGTTTCCATTCCAGTAATGAAGGGCATCGATAGAAATATTTCGGGAAGCCTTGGAATTATCAACCTCGGTGCATATCTTGATATAAGAGATGATGAAGATGGAGACAATCTGAGCAGTTCAACTGTTATGAGTCGTGCTCTTGAACTTGAATCCGTTGCGGGACCAGAGAATATTTATAATATTGGTATACGCGCATTGAATAGGCAGGAGTTTGACAAGCTGAAAGCTGGGAAATTTAATGTGAAAACTGCAAAAGACTGTTTTGTTGAAGGGGCGGAAGCTATTGCACTAGACTGCGTGTCGAAAATGAAGGAATTCGATCGAGTATATTTGACATTCAATATTGACGTCCTCGATCCAGGATATGCGGCAGGAACTGGAATGCCACAACTTGGAGGACTTACACCTAGGATGGTGTTTGATATTTTGGCTATTTTGTTTAGCCGTTTAGAAATCATGGGATTTGATATGGTTGAAATTGCACCTGCTCTTGACGAAAGCCTAACGGCGATGTATGCAGGAAGGAGACTTGTTAAGCAGATGTGGGCCCACTGGGCATCTAAACTTGGCAAGCTAGAAAAACTCAATGACAAGGAGTAAGAATCAGTAAACATAGACGCGAGAGAACGAAAAGATAGGAGACATAGAAAGTGAAAGGTTTTATTAAGGAATTTAAAGAATTTATTTCAAGAGGTAGTGTGATTGATTTGGCAGTTGCAGTTGTTATAGGTGGTGCATTTACGAAGATTGTAAATTCACTTGTTGATGACATCATTATGCCGATAATCGGAGTTATTATAGGGGGCATTAACTTTGAACACCTCATGATTACGGTTGGAACAGCTGAAATCAAATACGGAATGTTTATTCAGACAATCGTGAACTTTATACTCATATCCTTTGTGATATTCAGCATTATCAAGTCTATTAATCAGTTCAAGAAGAAAGAAGAGGAAAAACCTGAAGAGCCTGCAGCACCTTCGGAGGATATTGTTTTGCTTACTGAAATCAGAGACCTTCTTAGGAAGTAGTCAAAATTTTAGTGAATATATACATATAGTAATTTACACAGAGATATAAGGAGGATTTGAAATGAAACTTGACAAGAAAATGGTAAAATTATTAAACAATCAGTTTAATGCAGAGATGTACTCGGCATATTTGTACCTAGATTTTTCAAATTATTTTGAAGAAAAGGGTCTGAACGGATTCGCAAATTGGTACATGATCCAGGCAAAAGAAGAGATGGCACATGGGATGATGTTTTATAACTATATGCATGAGAATGATGGAGAAATCGATCTTGACTCGATTGCTAAGCCAGAAGGAAATTACAAGGACGATTTACAGGTGCTAAATGAGGCTCTCAAACATGAGGAATATGTAACCAGTCTAATTAACAAAATGGTCTACGAAGCACGTGATCTCAAGGATCTTAGAACAGAACACTTCCTAGCATGGTTTGTAAACGAGCAGGCAGAGGAAGAGGCTACTGCAAGAGATTTGATCACAAAGTATGAGTTGTTCGCAAAGGATGGCAAGGGACTATACGCTCTAAACGATGAGTTGGCAGGTAGAACATTTACTCCCCCAGAGATCTAAGGTGAGTCTCAGAACATAACCACTTTTAATTTGACTCGGGTTTCTACAAAATATATGGATTGAAACATATGGGTTAATAATATGCTCTGCAGTATCCTCGACTGTGGAGCATTTTGTTCATTATAAGGTGAAACTGAAATTTTCAGCGAGGTTGTAATATCTGAATTTTGTATTAGAGCGAAATCAAGGAGAATTAATCCTAAATAGGAGGTTTGGTTGAAAAAGGAAAAGTACATTGTAACAGGAATGACTTGCGGAGCCTGCTCTGCAAGGGTTGAAAAAGCGGTGAATAAACTTGAGGGTGTGAGCAATGTTCAGGTGAACTTACTCACGGGATCAATGTTGCTAAAAAGAGATGAGAGTTTGCTTAATGAATCGGAGATAGAGGCTGCAGTAAGCAAAGCTGGATACTCTGCATGCCTGGCAGATAAAGGAGAGAACCTAAATCAACGAAAAGATGCTGATAGTATCTCGGACGAAGGATCTGAAAATAAAGAAGTCGGTATCGGTCAGATTCATAGAAATGAAGCTAAGAAAAAGGGCTGGATTTTCAAACTTTCCCTTCTATTCCTGCTACCCATGATGTATTTCAGCATGGGAGAAATGCTAGGAAATATGCTAGGATTTCCATTTGATGTTCCTACAGGTTTGCCACTGGCAAACACCTTAACTCAGTTTATCTTACTCATCCCGATATTATTTCTGAATAGAGATTATTTTGTCAAGGGAATGCCTGCGCTATTTCAAGGCAATCCAAACATGGACAGCCTCATAGCTATAAGTGCTGCAGTTTCAACAGCCTACGGTGTATTCGCTATGTATCAAATGATATACGGCAACATGTATCATGATATTTACTTTGAATCAGCTGGAATGATTTTGACCCTAATAACGATGGGCAAGTACTTGGAAGCAAGGAGCAAGGGCAAAACGACAAATGCAATAGAAAAATTGATGAACCTAGCTCCAAAGACTGTGACCATCGAGTCTGACGGCGGTGAAAAGCAGATTCCAGTTGAAGATTTAAAGGTTGGAGACATATTGATCGTGAAACCAGGCCAGGCCATAGGAGCAGATGGAACAGTAATTTCAGGAGAGGGCTGGGTTGAACAATCCGCAATCACCGGCGAGAGTATACCCGTGCCAAAGAACAAAGGTGATGAAGTAATCTCGGCTACAATAAATCAGAATGGTCTCCTGAAGATTAGGGCTGAAAAGGTAGGAGAAAACAGCACGATCAATCAAATCATAAATCTCGTAAACGAGGCAAGTGCAAGCAAGGCGCCAATTGCGCAGATGGCGGATAAGGTTGCTGGTATTTTCGTGCCAGTAATAATTGCCATTTCAGTAATTACATTTATTTTGTGGATGATTTTAGATGGTGACATCTCAATGGCAATTAACTGCGCAGTTAGTGTGCTCGTAATTTCTTGCCCTTGTGCCCTTGGTCTGGCAACGCCGGTAGCAATCATGGTCGGGACAGGAAAAGGAGCCGAGGGAGGCATACTGATCAAAAGCGGTGAAGCCCTTGAAACTCTACATTCAATCGATACCATAATGATGGATAAAACCGGAACTATAACTGAAGGAAAGCCAAGGGTGACAGACATTGTACCAATTGGTATCAAAAACGACGATCTTCTAATAATTGCAGCTGCACTTGAGAAAAGTTCTGAGCATCCACTTGGGGAGGCCATAATTCAAGCACAAAACAGTCGACTTCCAAATGTTGATATACCTGATGTAGAGAACTTTGAGGCGATCTTCGGAAAGGGTGTGAAGGGAAGGATTGATGGCAAACTCTACCTAGGTGGAAACATGGCGCTCATGGAAGATATAGCAGTAGAAGTTGAAAAGTCAGATGCTGAAATTATACACAGTCTTTCTGAAGAAGGAAAGACACCAATGATTTTTGCAGAGGTTGAAAAAGAAAAAATCATCGGTATAATTGCAGTTGCAGATGTTCCAAAACCTGATAGCAGAGCCGCTATAGCTGCTTTTGAAAAGTCAAGCGTTGAAGTAGTGATGATCACAGGTGATAATAGACTCACAGGTGAAGCAATGGCGAAAACACTTGGTATCAACAGGGTTATATCTGAGGTAATGCCTCAGGATAAAGAAGCAGAAGTAAAGAAATTGCAGAATATGGGTAAGAAGGTCGCCATGATAGGAGATGGGATTAACGATGGACCGGCACTAGCTCGTGCTGAAGTTGGAATTGCCATCGGTGCGGGAACTGATGTTGCGATCGAAAGTGCTGATGTGGTACTCATTAATAACAAGCTGACCGACGCTTTCGGTGCATACAAACTTTCTAATGCAGTAATAAAGAACATCAAGGAAAATCTATTTTGGGCATTTTTCTATAACGTCATTCTTATACCAGTTGCAGCGGGAGTGCTATACCCGATTTGGGGAATAGTTTTGAACCCGATGATGGGGGCCGCCGCTATGAGTTTGTCGAGCTTTTGCGTTGTAATGAACTCGCTAAGACTTCGGTTTTTTAAGAATAGCATAAATGGGCCTGAAACCTTGACTAATACGAAAGATATGAATATTATATATAATAATGAACAAAAAGAGGAGATAAAACAAATGAATAAATATACTCTGAAAGTTAAGGGAATGATGTGCGGAAACTGCGTTAAGCATGTTGAGAAGGCACTTTCATCAATGAATGGTGTAAATGCTGTCTCAGTTGATCTTGAACATGGAGAAGCTAGAGTGGAAACAAGCGTTGAAATCAAAATGGATGAATTTAAGAAAGTAATTGAAGAGGCAGGATATGAATTGGTCTAGGCTAGCACGCGTGCTGGGCATTGAAGAAAATGACAATGACTTAAGTTCAAAAGCGAGCAATAATAACCCAAAAGGCGAGCCCAAAGTTGTTGATGTAAAAGAGAAGAGCAGAGATAAGACTATAAATATCGAAGAAAGTGTTGTTCACGTGAACAAATTTTCAATTAAAAAAATTATTATGATTGCGCTCGGTCTAATAATATTTTATCTAGCCATTAAAAATATTGCAGTTGTAATAAGCTACATAGGGACATTTATCTCATTTTTTACGCCATTTATACTTGGAGCAGCATTAGCCTTTATCATAAATGTGCCTATGACCAAGATAGAAGGTTTTCTCTTCAAGAAAGTACCAGAGAACCCTAAGACGAGGCTACAAAGATGTGCAAAAACTCTTAAAAGACCTGTGAGTATGCTTATAGCATTGGTTCTAGTCTTTGGTGTCATTGTGATTGCAGGCATAATAATTGTACCCCAGGTTGCTAGCGGACTTGAATCACTGGCGGAGGCATTACCGGGTGCAATGGATCGTTTACAAGACTGGATATCGAAAAACGCGAACAAAATAGATATCGTTGAGAATCTGATGAATAAGATTGATATCGACTTGGATTCCGTGGGAAGAGAACTCGCTAACACAGCAAAAGGATGGGCGACTGCAATGCTGGATAGTGGATTTAGTACAGTCTCAAATATCGTAAATGGAATATTTGAGTTTGTAATTGGCTTGGTATTCGCTATATACATACTACTTCAAAAAGAAAAACTCGGTAGGCAGGGGAAGCAAATCGTGTATGCTACATTTACAGAGAAAACTGCCGATAAGATTATGTATATAACAGGAATGACAAGGGATGTATTCAAAGGTTTTATATCAGGGCAATGTGTAGATGGTATAATCAATGCCATCCTATTCTTCATAATACTTACAATCCTCGGCATCCCATATGCTGTGATGCTCAGTATATTCTCAGGTTTTATGGCAATGATACCGATAATAGGGTCATTTATAGGAGCAGGTGTTGGTGTTATAATCGTATTGATAATGGATCCATCACAGGTCCTCTACTTTATAATCATGTATATAATTGTTCAGCAGATAGACGGAAATGTCATATACCCTCTTATTGCTGGAAATTCAATGGGTCTACCATCAATATGGGTACTGATGGCTGTAACGGTAGGTGGGAGTATGATGGGAATACTGGGTATGATTCTATTTATTCCAATATGTTCAGTACTTTATCAGTTAACAAGGCATTATGTGCTTAGACGACTTGATGATAACGATGTGGATAAGGAAAAATGGGAGAAACCTCTGCAGCTCGATGCGGATGTTCTAGATAAGTAGCCCTATAGAAGCAGTATAAAAAGAGCAACATATGCTTATAGGCTTAGGCTTATAGGACAAAAAGAGACAGTAAAAAACCGCTGTAAAAACTGATGTTTCAGTCGCTCAGCGGCTTTATTTTGCTTTTATTCATATGTGAATTAATGAAGATTGTGGACATAAGAGTTAACTGAATTGAATCTTAGGAAATCATTTAATCCATAACCTTCAGTGAATCTATCATATTTATTTTCCTGATTTTAAAGTACATTATAAAGTTTACGATGCCGGCAAAGACCATGGTTAGTGCAAAGGCTATGAGATAACTGAACCATGATATTCTGAGCTGGAAATATACCATTTCAACCTGAATTTGATACATAACAAAAGCATGTAAAAGTCGTCCGAGTGCTAGTCCAAGCAAAGCTCCAAAGGCAGTAAGGAATGTGCTTTCTCTGAATATGTAAAGTGCAGTTTCTTTTGGGTAGAAGCCTAATACCTTGATTGTTGCGATTTCCCTGACTCTCTCTGTTATACTTATGTTGGAGAGGTTATATAAAACTATGAGTGCGAGTCCAGCTGCAGCGAGTACTATAACCGCAATAACGGAGTTTAGACTGTCCATCATGTTACTGATTCTCGTATAGTTGTCATGATTAATGACAGTACCGCTCACATTCTCATCCTGAAGAACACTCACGGATGAGTCAAATATTTTGTCGATGGACGACTTATCGTTGTGAGAAATAGGTCTGTTCAGGTCCTTTACGTTGACCAGTGCCTCATTCATGCCTGCAGTTTTTCCATAGTTTTTATTATAAGTCGATGTACCCATATAAACATAGTTATCGATAAAGTTTCGTGTTATAGCTGCAACCTTAAATTCAGCAGATTTTCCTGACTCATTCTTGAGCCTGATCTTTGAGCCCACCTGAACGCCTTGCTCATCTGCTAGTTTTTCACAGATTATTACCTTTCCATCGCCTGGTATATCGAGGCGTTTACCGTTCATTTCGAGATTGACAAAGTCTTTGATATTATTTTTATTGGTGGCAACGAGTTTGAGATCGACTGTGTCTTTCTTTCCCTTATATTTCAAAGTCTCGCTATGATAGAACATGGACTTGCCTATGGTTTTGTTTTGCTTTAAAAAGTCATCTTGAGAGCCCGACATATCCTTGTTGAAGTTTATTTTGTAGTCGTAGACGGAAATCTCTTCATACTGATAAGTTGCGATATTCTTAATTGAGTCGTTGATACCAAACCCTGTCAAAAGAAGTGCTGTGCAGCCACCTATTCCAAGCAGCATCATGAAGAGTCTCTTTTTGTATCTGAAAATGTTCCTGAATGTAACCTTGTATAGAAAACTGAATCTCTGCCAGATGAATGGTATTTTTTCTAACAAAATACGTTTGCCTTCTTTAGGAGACTTCGGTATTATGAGGGATGCCGGCATACCCTTTCTATCTTCGTGGAAGGCAAGGAAGGTTGCTCCTGCTGATCCTGCTATGCATACAAAAAGAGTAGCAACACCAAATCCTATATTATGAGGGTATTCTATCGGCGTATCAAAGTGATAAAATGCTTGGTATGCATCCCATATGGTTGTCGGAAATATGTAGCTACCTCCTAGATATCCAAGCACTGCTCCAATGAATGTTGCGCTGACTGCATAAAATAGGTATTTGCCTAATATTGCGGAGTCCTTATAGCCTAATGCTTTTAGTACGCCTATTTCGGTTCTTTGCTCATCTACAAGTCTTGCCATTGACGTCATAACTACGAGTGCTGCTACAAGGAAAAAGAAAGCCGGAAATACGTTTGCAATACCTCGAACTATGTTTGAATCACTCTCAAATGTAGCGTAGCCGGCGTTGTGAGATCGGTCAAGAAGATAAGTCGTCGGCTTTTGGATTTCAGAAACTGCCTGCTTAATCACAAAACCCGGCGCTTTAGGAAGCCCTACTTTCTTAAATTTTGCATTAGCCTGTTTCTTTGCATCCGATACAAGATTGTCATATCTATGATTTGCAACCTTTGTGAGTTCATAAGACACTTTGTCTCTGCTGTCTTCGATAGCGGTCTCATATTCTTTTGAGTATATCTTTGGCCTGTTTTTAAGAGTGATTGCAACAGAAGTAAAGTGGTTGAAATCAAAGGCTTGGCGAGGAGTGTAGATATATGAATAAACTGTACCGTTACCGAGATTTGAATATCCTTTTTCCTGGTTCAGAAAAATAGGCGAGGAAACGAGCCCGACTATTTTGAATGAGTTGACTTTAAAATCGCTAGATGCTCTACCCTTAAATGTGTTCTCAATTTTATTACTTAAAGATTTATCTGAGTTTTTAATCTTTATCGTTTTGCCAATATCACTGCTGTTGAAAATGCCATTGTCAGCCACGCATTCAGATGGCTTTTTTGGCATTCTGCCCTCAGAGAGTTTTGGCACATCTACACGGTTTTTCGGCATAGATATAGCTTTAATGACTCTTTCGACGTCTTCATTATCCATGTAAACAAAATCTTTGGATTTGAACCCTTCCACTTCATCTAGAGCAATCTTGTTATTGCCTTGACTGAGGTTTGTTTCTATTTTGTTGACATCCTTGGCTGTGAATCCGAGCGTGGAAATCATTTCGAAATCATGCATATTTTGTTTGTTCAAGAGCCCATCAACGGTTGTGACCATAACATCCCTTGACTGAACGAGTCCAGCAAAAAATCCGACTCCTAGGGCGACGATGGCTATTATTGCAAAATATCTGCCCAGGCTCTTTGTAATTTCTCTAATTGTACTCTTCAACATTTATTTAGTCCTCGTTTTACCACTCTATTTGCTCAATTGGAATGATATTTTCGTTTATTTCTTCCAAGGTGACCGTGCCGTTCTTGACATGGATAACCCTGTCTGCCATCGCCGTTAGAGCGGTGTTGTGCGTTATAATAATTACAGTCATGCCTGTATTTTTACATGTATTATATAGAAGACGCAGAACAGTTTTTCCAGTTATGTAGTCAAGCGCTCCTGTTGGTTCATCACAAAGTAGAAGTTTAGGGTTCTTGGCGAGTGCTCTTGCGATTGCTACACGCTGCTGCTCTCCACCCGAAAGTTGAGAGGGGAAGTTTTTAAGGCGTTCGCCAAGCCCAACGTGCTCGAGCACTTTTTCTGAATTTATGGGGTCGTTGCAGATCTGTGTTGCAAGGCTTACATTCTCTACTACAGTCAGATTCTGTATTAGGTTATAAAACTGGAATATAAATCCGATGTCATGTCGTCTGTACTCTGTAAGTTCTTTCTGAGAATACTTTGATATGTCTCTGCCATCTAGGATAACATTGCCATCGGTTAGGGTATCCATACCACCCAGAATATTGAGGAGTGTTGTTTTGCCTGCTCCAGATGGCCCGACAATAACTACAAATTCACCTTTTTCTACGGTAAAACTAGCGTCTTTGAGCGCTTCGATATCAACCTCTCCCATATGGTAAACTTTTTTTACATTCTTAAATTCTACATAACTCATAGTGATTATCCTTTTGATGACTCTTTATTGTGATTGTTCATAAAGTTACTCAATGTTGTATTGCAGCAATTGAGTGAAATTTATAGAGTAATTATATCATATACCTAGGATTTCTAAAAGATGGGTAGGAAGTATAGATGGTTATTAATATGGAGGGAAACAGAAAATTTGTCTATATTACCAGATTGTAAAAATCTAACTGCAAAACAGACGATAATTTGATATAATTAAATAGAAATAAAACGAAATGATGCGGAGGAGTACGATGCTAAAAAGGATATTGATAGGATTGCTATGCATAATTGTTGCAGCTGCTATGATTGTTCCGGCTATTATAAGTTTTGCTGAGCCTGAGAATGTTGTAAATGCAATTGAAGAAAATTCGAATGAGAAGAAAGGCGATCCGAACAAGTTGACTATTTTGTTCGAACACGACATGCATTCTCATCTAGAAAAATTCCCCAATATGGCAACTTTAATCAAGCAAACTAAGGAAGAAGATCCTGACACTTTAGTTTTAGATGCTGGTGATTTTTCCATGGGGACTCCTTATCAAACCATATATAGAAATGAAGCTGCTGAATTAAGGATGATGGGCTTTGTGGGCTTTGATGTTACGACACTTGGAAATCATGAGTTTGATTATAGACCGGCGGGACTTGCGGATATGCTAAACAGTGCCGTAAGTAAATCAGCAGAAGATAAGAAAACGTTCGAAGAGGAGAATAACAGGCGTTATCGATTTAATGCTAAAAATAAACCTGAAAATCCATATAAATTGCCTCAAATGGTCAACTCAAATATTGATATGGAGGCGACAATAAATGACAAAGAATTGAAGCAAAAAGGAGAAGTTCTTAAGTCTGCTCTTGAAAATTATGGAAGCAAAGAATATACAATTATAGAGAAAAATGGAAAAAAGATTGCTGTGCTTGGCATATTCGGCAAACAGAGCCTGGATTATGCACCTGAGGCAAAGACGAAATTTAAGGATCCGGTGAAGGCTGCAAAGGCAACTGTCAAGAAAATTAAAGCTGAGAAGCCTGATGTTATTGTTGCGATTTCACATAGTGGGACAAATGAAAACAAGGAAGAGTCTGAAGACGAAATCCTTGCTCGCGAAGTTCCAGATATAGATGTCATTATAAGTGGACACAGTCATACCTTCATGACTAAGCCTATCAAAGTCGGAAAAACTATAATAGTATCTACTGGATGCTATAATGAAAATATTGGAAAACTTAAGCTGGAAAGGTCTGGGGAAGGCCAGAAATTTAACCTATCAAGCTTTGATTCTCTGCCGCTAGCTCCAGTGAAGCCAGATGAAGATACCGCAAAAGAACTTGAAAAATTTAGGGAGCTCGTGGACGAAGAGTTCTTTAAGCCTTACGGTTATACTTGGGATCAGGTACTTACGACAAGCAATTTTGATTTTGAAAACACAGACAATCTCGGAATGATTCAGTCAGAAACACGTCTTGGTAATATTCTTGCGGATTCATTTATTTATGCTGTGAAGGAAGCTGAAGGTGATAAATATGTCCCTATTGCGGCCTCAATTATAAATGCAGGAACTATAAGAGGAAGCTTTAAAAAGGGGAATATAACGACAGGAGATGCTTATAACAGTCTTTCGATTGGAACTGGTGCTGATGGAAAACCAGGATATCCGTTGGTATCAGTATATCTTACAGGAAAAGAACTAAGAGGCCTCGCTGAGGTTGATGCGACTGTCTCAGATATGATGATGGAAGCCAGGTTATACATTTCAGGTCTGATGTACAGGGTAAACCCTCATAGGCTATTCCTCAACAGAATTTCCGAGATATACAAGGTGAACGTTGACGGTTCAGAATTTAGGGGTACTCTTCCATATGCAGAAGGTATAGGGCGTGATCCTGAAAATCCTAGTAGAGTGTGGGAAAGCGAAGACTTTAAGAAAATTGATGATTCTGTAAATAGTGTTAGAAGCAGCGCAGGCATCGAAGAACTGGAATCGGATAAACTATACAGAGTTGTTGGCGATTTATACGCATGCCAGATGATAGGTCTTGTAAACGAAAAATCTAAAGGTTTACTTTCTATAACTCCAAAGGATAAGGATGGAAATGAAATCAAAGATTTTGAAAAACAAATTATAAAAAGTAGTGATGGTGGTGAACTCAAAGAGTGGTACGCTGTTGTGAGGTACATGAATTCTTTTGGCAAAGATGGAGTGCCTAGCGTCTATGAAAATCTACAAGGTAGAAAGATTGTTGAAGATGTCAAATCTGTAGGCAGCTATTTAAAGAATCCGAGCAAGATGTTTTGGATGGCTTTAGGTGTAGTTATTTTGGCAATTGCCATACTGTTGCTTGTAATAATATTGATAGTTAAACTAATAAGGGGAATATTTGGATATTCTAGAAGACGTACAAATGCTCCGACAGGTTTGTTTGGCCCTTCAGGGACTTCAGTTTACAGGGCATCTTCTGGAGGTGGAACTATATTCAAGCATAGAAAAAACAGGTATAAAGCAGGCTGGAAGAGAAAACGTTAACGGAATTAATGGGGTTCTTTGAACCACCTCTAAAGATAAATTCCTAGTGGGAATATATTGATAAAAATGCCATATCAAATGCAATTGCATTTGATATGGCATTTTTGTGGTGCGCTCGGCGAGCGCACATTCTAACGGGTGAAAGTCCTGAATCCGCCCGGTAGTGGGAAGGATATAGCCGAAGGCAAGGGTGTCCATCGTGAGGTGGAATCTGAAGGAAGCTGGATGTGGGGAACCTACTA
>JAQYRL010000014.1 GCA_028725765.1 Clostridiales bacterium | reverse complement strand
GATGCAATGTTCACATTGTCCCCATAAACATTTAAAACAGCGCTTTGGGTAAAAGAGCTAAGTGTCTTATGTGTACTCACAACAACGATGTCTGCTCCACCAGTTTCTGCTGCAAGCTCTGGTTTAAAGAATTTCAGATGTGCACCGTGAGCCTGATCTACAATGAGTATGGCTCCAAACTCATGTACAATTTTGGATATCTCCGATATTTTGCTCGTTATACCGTAGTAGTTCGGGCTCGCAAGTATCACCGCACTTGCATCAGGATTTTCTTCCAATGCCTTTCTGATTGAATTTGCTGTAATCTCACCGGGGATATCATAATCGCGATATTTTTCAGGATATACGTAAGCAGGCTTCATCTCTCCAAGCTCAAGAGCATTAAAAACAGACTTATGACTATTCCTTGCAACTATTACCTTTCCTCCAAGTGGGACTGTCGCAAGCAGTGATGCAATTAGCCCAGAACTTGAGCCATTGATTAAGAGAAAACTCTCCCTGCTCTCATATATTTTTTTGAATTTATCCATTGTCTTGCGGATAATACCCCCAGGCTCGAACAAATTATCAGCTCCCTCAATTTCTGTAATATCAAATTGCGGATTTAGTATTTCTTCTTGGGCATATCCAAGTCTTTTGAAAATCTTGCCATTCTTATGTCCAGGCATGTGAAAGGAAATCGAGTCCTTATCCCTATATGATTCCAAAAATTTCAAAATTCCTCTATCTTCGTTATTCATCTTAAACGCATCTCTCCATCTGAATTCCAATATTTTGATACGATCTAACTCTAAAAATATCAGTTAACTTCTCTTCATTATACACTATTATTGTCTCTTTTTCCCTCTTATGCTAAAATTAAATTTGAGATAAGAGGCATTAAATTTTGTGTGCATATATGTGATTATAAATACGACAAAATATTAATCTGGCGAAAACAAACGGCATTTAAAAGGAGGTTCTCTAATGGCAAAGAAGAAGAGGCGAAATACTAAGGGTAAAATAATATCGGCGGCATGGAAACTTTTCTATGAGCATGGATATGAGGACACAACTGTTGATGATATAGTCGATGAATCGCAGACATCCAAGGGCTCGTTCTATCACTATTTTAGCGGAAAAGATGAGCTCTTAAGTTCTCTCTCATATTTATTTGACGAGAAATATGAAGAAATCTCGGAGCATCTTCCGGAAGATCTTGAAGCGGTAGATATTTTGTTGTTTTTGAATCAAAAACTGTTTTTTATGATAGAAAATGAAATTACAGTCGATCTATTGTCTAGACTCTTTTCATCTCAGCTTATAACGCGCGGAAATAGGCATCTTCTCGATCAGGATAGAACGTATTATAAACTACTTAGGAAAATTATACTTGATGGTCAGGAGCATGGAGAATTGCGCAACGATGTTTCCGTCAACGAAATAATCAAAGCCTACGCAATCATGGAGCGCGGGCTGATGTATGACTGGTGCCTTTGCAACGGGAATTATTCTCTCGCACAGTACAGCAAGGGAATTATGAATGATTTTTTGAAAAGTTATAAAGTTTAAAATCTGATCACTGCAGTTGGCATTTTCAATCTAACAATGAAAAAATCCTGTCAAGGCTCTCTCTGCTATCTACACTCTCAATAGTCATAGATACATCTTTCATCGCTAGAAGTTCCTTTAAAGTTCTATCCACCTCCATAACACCACAGCCTAAGGGGAGATGTAAATCAATTTCTCCGTCATTGTCATGTAGATGAGTGTGTCCTAAAACAGGCCTTAGGACGTCTATCCAGTCGAAAACATTATATTCGGGAAGAGACGCTACGTTAGCATGACCGATATCCAAACAGGCTTTTACATTGATGAGATCAATTTCCTCTATTAAGTTTCTAAGCATATAAGGTTCGTCATCAAATACATTTTCTATATAAATGTTCATATCTCCTGCAACCTTAGTGCAGAATTCTTTTAAAAATTTTACAGATCTTTTATGATGCCATTCTTTGTAGTAGGTGCGTGGGACATAGCCACTGTGAAAGACGATATCTTTGATGCCTAATTCTCTGCAGATTTTTACTGCCGACTCATATCTATCCCAAGTAAGTTTAAGTACTTTTGGATCCATGGCATCTGGTGTTATCTCAGTGAAGGGACCATGAGCAAATATTTTCTTATTAAAGCAATCTCCTTCTGCAATCATATCTCGAATATTCGCCTTCGTTTCTTCGACCTTTTCTTCATCTAGATTTTCTGATATGCATGTCTCATTTATTTCTAGTGAGCATCCATAATCCTTGGCTACTTCAGCGGCACGATTAGAAAACCCGGCTATGAACAATCTCTTTTTTATGTCTTTTTATTATATTTCATTTAACTTATCTTTTTTCAAATAGGAGCTTGCCGTCTTTTGCATATGCTATTGAGTTAAGGGCTCGGAGAGCTTGTTCTGATGCCATTATGTCCGTTTGACCATTTAGATCATGCTTAAACCCTTCTTCAGTTGCAAATTCCATCAATACATCAACAGGAGTTTTTTTATCCTTTAGAAAGTTCTCTTTTGTAGCATCTTTTCCAATAGCTGAAAGGCCCATAATCACCTGAGCCGTAGATTCACAGCTAGGATATCCCTCATCAGCTCCAATTGCCTTTATTCTCTCATATAAATATTCTATTGCTTCTTCAGCTTTTGGATTGTATTTATAATACGTGAGAGCTTGCAAAGCCATACCATAGTAATCTACGACAAAGGGATCATTTTCCAAATCTCCGCTAGAATAAAGAGAATTTATAATAGCATTCAAGTATAGTTCTTCATTTTTTAATTTTACACCACAATAATTTGAAGCTATTAGCGCATATATGGCTGAATTTATTCCTTGAGCCATGACTTTTTCAGCATCATCTATCGGAGTCATTAGATTATAGCCTACCACATCTTCTGGATTTTTCCCGATTAGAGAAAGAGTTATAGCAGTCCTTGCATAAGTAGTTGGATACTCTTCGTCCAATACACCATTTCTCTGCTCTGTAATGCTGCAGAGTTCTTGATAATAATCTTTATATATCGTTTTGTCTGATAAATTCCCACTTTGGATTAAAGCTATAAGAGGCCACTCGGATCCTGGTGATGAGAGATTGATATTCTGACGATTTTCAAGCAGATAGTTTGCCGTAATTTCTCTATGCTTCTCCCACGTCGTTTCAGATTTTTCTCCGCTACACCCTGCTAAAAATAGCGAAATTGAGAAAATCATAATCATGCATAATGCAATACGCTTTCTTATTATTTCTATTCTCGATAATTTTTTCAAACTCAGACTCCTCTCTCAATATTAATCTTTATTAATTACATATTACTTTCCTTGGTATAATCTACAACGTAATACCAAAGAACCTCATCTCCTTCTTTCAATTTAAGTTGATCAGATCCATACTCGGGGGCTTTACCGTTGACCATATACATCCAGCCACTTTTTTTACCTGCAGAAAACTCATACAAATAATTGATACCTTTTACATATATGCTATTATATGTAATGCTTTTTTTGTATTCGAACTGTATATCGTTTTCATCGCACGCCTTACGAGTAAGATCAAAAGCTGTTGCACCTTTTTTCATTCTGAATTTTGTTGGAGCAAGAATTACACCGTCTTTAGGAATATATTTTTTGAGTTCTGGTTTTGTCAAAGCATCTAAGTTATCAGCCAGTTTATCGCAGCGAATCTCCATTGTCGCATCAATGGTTTCTGCACCACCAACTTTTCTTGCATGTATTCCACTACAATTATATATGATAATTCCCAAAAGAACAGATGCTATAACAATTATAGCAGTTATTTTAGCTAAGCGCTTCCTTTTACTCTTTATTAAAAATTCGCTTTCCAAATTTTTCACCCTAATTTTTATAATATCTTTTTAAAGACTTATCTAAACTTTCATTTGTATATGCCGTATTTTATTTTAATTCTCTCTAACTTCTCTATTATGGATGGACCTATAAAAAATGCAGCTATTGAAGCCGTTCCCGCATGAACTAAATCATAAGGGACACCGCTTATATACAAAGCTTTAAGAGATTTTAAACTGAGACCCTCAAATCCTGGTGCAGCAGACGAAGTTGCCATAGCAGCAAAATTCATAATTCCACCATAAATAATGAATGTAGCAAAAAATGTAAATAAGCTTATGCTGATTCTTCCTGCCGGAAGTTTTTTATGCTGAAAAACAGCCGCCCAAAGTATTCCAATAGCTCCAAAAAAGTATAAACGCCAACCTACAAAATCTTCACTATCTGATGATATCAAGATAAAAGAAATATACGCCGTGAGTTCCGCTGCAATGATGCAGATAATCGGGAAAACAATGGTTTTAATTCCAGGATTGTCAGAAGATTTATTGTCTTTTGAAAAAATAAGTCCTGCCAAAAAACCCAAGATACCCCAACAGAACATTTGCCATGGGGTCCAAATACCCTGGCCCATATAGAAATTGCAAACCAATCGTGAAAGTGCTCCAATTAGAAAGCCCGCTTCCGCTCCGAGTGAAGCTCCAGAAATTATTACCATGGCAGTCCCTATGTATATTGGAAAAATAATATGACAGAGTGAGTGGGCAATTACAGTAAGTGCACTCATTGTCGCAATAAGTACTATTTCTCTTGCCCGTGGTCTTCTTTGTTCAAATATCATAAAAAAAGGAGCTGAAACAGCAATCAAAATAATTATGGAAGCTGGCATAAACCATTTTTCAGTCATAAAAAAAATACTTCCTAAAAGAATTAATGGAATAAAAACTAATATTATAACAGCCGATAGTTTTAAGCGTTTTTTTCTAGCTGCTTGAAAATGTGTCATTCTATTTTCTTCAACCATGCTGCCGCCTCCTCTACTGTCAAAATATCGCTTTTCCATTCTCTAGTCAACTTATTGGCAACTGTCGTATAGAAGTCATTAAATTTAAAAAAAGTCCTGCTATCGCTTTCAGCCATTATTTCTCGGTCGAACATTAATCCGCATATATCAGCATATTCTGCACAAAACTCTATATCATGACTTGTCATCAAAACGCTTACGCCCCTATATGTAAGATTCCTCAAAAGATCTCCAAGGCTCCTCTTGAAGAAGGGATCCAACCCTTTAGTGGGTTCATCTAGAAGTATTATATCAGGCACAGTCATTAGTATCTTCCCTATTGCTAGCCTTTGCTTTTCACCTCCAGAAATATCATGTGGATTAGAAAGAGCCAAGTGCTCAATCTCCATCAGCCTGAGCATCTCCTCTGCCTTTTTCACCTTCTCTTCTAAAGAGATGTCTAAAAAGCAAGCACCATCTAACATCTCTTCCTCCACACTTATTTCACTGAACAATGCTTCAGGATTCTGCGGAACCATTGCGATTTTACTGCCTTTAGCAATTTTTATTTTACCTCTGTCGGCTTTTTTTAGAGCACATAAGAGTTTCAGCAAAGTTGTTTTTCCGCTTCCATTAGGGCCTAGAAGAGCATATATGCACGATTTAGGGATTTTAAGGTTTAAATTTTCAAGGACATATGATGAATTCTCTTCATATCTAAAAGATACATTTTTACATGTTAGAGCTGATTCTTCCTTCGACCAGCTTTTGACTTCAAGTTCACGTTTTTCCTCAGTAGATTCTCCTTTTATTGATCCCCCCTTGTGGTCGGCTAATGTCTTATTAATATTATTTTCTTCAACTGAACTTGCTAGCACACTATTTTCTACAAGCCTTCTTATTTTCCATTTGGCTTCTCTCATAGTTAATGGTAGAACCTTATCTTTATCACATTCAGTACGGAACATTCGCATAAGAGCTGGCATTCCATAATACATGGGATGAGGTGTGCCTCCATTATAGGTTAGAAGGTTATGTGCAACTTCGCTTGGTTTTCCAGAGGTTATTATTTTGCCTTTATCCATCACTAACACTCTGTCTGCCATTGGAAATATTTCCTCAAGTCTATGCTCTGAAATAACTATAGTTATCCCCATATCACGGTTAAGTTTTTTTACCGTTGTAAGAAAAGATTCAGCAGCAACAGGATCTAAAAGAGATGTGGGTTCATCCATAATTATAATATCTGGTTTCATTGCTACAACTGAGGCCAAATTCAAAAGCTGCTTCTGACCACCAGAAAGTTCTCTGACATCCTTTCTAAAATAATTTTGTATACCAAAATATGAAGCAGTCTCAGCAACTCGCCTTTTTATTAACTCATTAGCAAGACCTAGGTTTTCAAGCCCAAAAGCCAACTCATGCCACACCTTGTCTGTAACAAGTTGATCATCTGGATTCTGCTGTACAAAGCCAATTTTTTCAGCATCTTCTCTATCTGATAAATCTTTAAGACATCTTCCCTCATATAAGATTTCGCCACTTCTTTCCCCATAAGGTGTAAGACTTTTCTTCATATGTCTCAAAAGAGTACTTTTACCACAGCCAGACTTGCCACATACAACAATGAGTTCTTCATTTTTTATATCCATGTTGATATCCACTAAGGCTGGATTCTCTCCCAGAGGATATTCAAATGTCAAATTTCGTATGATGATTTTTTCCATATCAATTCCCCAATGCTGTCTACTAAAATAGGAAGTGCAAGTAATATTAAATATGATGTGATAGTGACAATTGTAATCAGAGGATTTAAATTTGTGACACCTCTTTGAACTATAGGATAGTAATAAATCAGTCCGACACCTTTTGCTTTACCTGCTATAACTACTAAAGCTAACAAAAGAATAATACCAATTGTGATAACATCTTCTTTTAAAAATTTAAATAGGTGAAAAGATGTCCGTCCTTTCAAGCCGTAGCCTCTTGCACTCATGGAATCAGCCGTTATAATTGATGATTCTAAAGACCATGAGACCAAAATAGATATCTCTTTTGATATTATCTTTATTTTTTGTATAAAAGATCCTACATTTCCTCTTCCCAAACCAAGTTGTCCTAATTTAACCTCTTCGAATCTTGATTTTAAAAGAGGGATAAGTCTGAAAATCATCGACACTGTAAGACCCAACGTCGGAGTCAGTTTTCCAAAAATATATATCATCTTGTCTGAAGTCATTATGGTATTAAAACTGAAAAACCATATTATTACGGCCGAAAACATTAGCGACATAGATAATCCATAAAGAAAAGCTTCCAGTGTAATTCGATTGCCACCTATGTAGAACAGAACTGTAGACCCATTATGTGTAAAAAGTATATTAATCAGTGTTGCTAATATAACTATAAAAGCCACAGTCTTAGCTAAATCAAGAAAGACATTCTTTCTAAGCAAAACACTGTATAAAAAAGCAAAAATAAGCGATAGACTATTCAAAATAATCGAATCTGAGAACATAGTAATTCCAACGACCATTCCATAATATACAGTCGTTACTAATGGATGTTTTTCAGCAAAAGCACTGTTTCTCATAAAATACTATCTCTTTCTCTAGGTATCTATTGACTCGTTTTTATTGGCTCGTTTTTATCTATTTTTTGATTTTCTATAGTGTCCACTATTTTGGTAAATAGTCTATCCAGTCGCCATACTCTTATATACTTTAAACCTTTAAATCTATCCTTCAGCGGATTATGTACTTTTTGAATAAAGCTCTCCATATATTCTCTTTTACTATGGCTTATTGCTTCATTTGAATAGACTGCTTCTTCATAAACTTCTAAGGCCTGAATCATATCCACATCATCAATGCCTGTATTTTCATTAAGATCCTCAATCATTACTGCAGAGAGCCAAACACCGTTTGTATTCTGTCCTAACTTTTCCAATCCCTTAATAGCTAATCCAAACATAGCAGCTATTGCCACCTTATCCGATTCGTTGCAGCATATATCTATATTTTCCTTCAGCCATTTCTTATATTTCTTATAGCGATAAACTAAAAATATTACTATAAGCAATAGGACAATAAGTAATATAAATAAAGCTAATGTTCCTCTTCCATCTTTAGGAGCATAGTCTTCCTCTAATTCCTGAGGGCGATCAGGCTGCTCTTCATTTATATTGTCGTCAGGTTCAGGCTCTTGAGGTTTTTTATCCGGCTCAGATATTCCCTGAAGAGTGTCTGCCTCCTCCATAAGTCCAAAATATGGTGGTGTAACCTCAACAGGTATCCATCCCACTCCGTTTTGATAGACCTCTACCCAAGCGTGTGCATGGGTACCATCTATTTTAAAAATAGTATTTTCTTTTGCTCCTGCCACGTCATCAGGAGTTACAAGATAACCTTCCACATATCTGGCTGGTATACCACAATAACGAAACATAAGCGTTGCTGCAGTCGCATAGTGCACAGAGTATCCTCTTTTGTTAAGCAAGAGAAAATCATGCGCAAAGTCATTTCCTGACATGCCCTTAGTCTCAGTTGTATAAGTGATATTATCAGTAAGATAAGAAATTATCGCTTGCTTAGCAGACGTATAAGAGATCTTATCGCCTTTCTTGAATTCGTCACCTAAGTACTCATCCATCCATTTTTCGACGTCTTTTGGAAGGACCGTATAAGTTTCATACACATATTTAGCATAATTGCTTTCAACTAGCAAAAACGGATCTATTTTAAAGATATCTGTACCTTCTTCTTTATACAGCTCATTCATTACTTCAGGGTAGCGTTTAACTATATTTGGCAAAGCATCCAAATTATATTCCCTTGTACCTCTAAATCCGGGGCTATTTAACCTCGCATCACCAATGAAATATTCTGGCATCAAGTCTCTGTTTATACTTTTCAGTTCATAAGGTGCATATACGTTTCTGCTGCTAGCAGTTTTGTTTTTAATTTTTATTCTATTTAAATTGTCAAGTTTTTCTTTACCTACTACCAAAGATGCATCTGCAAGTTGCTTCTGTCCATAAAAATTATCATTGTGTAGCCAGTAGAATAAACCGGCGCTATCATACTGTTTAGAAGGATCCTCCTTTTCCCAGTATTTTCCCCTATATGAACTTCCTACATAACCTCTCAGCCAAAGGGAATCAGGCTTTGACATTTTTACCTCTAAAGCAGTGTCTGACGAGGGTTTAAAGGAAGAAGCCCTTGTTAAATCTCCATCTGGCATAGACGCTTTAGGGACAGAGTAACGCCAATTATCAAAACTTTTCTTTGTACTTTCCCTCTTTTCATTCAATACATTGCCTACACTTCCGCCTAACATATATAGAGGGACCGTAAGAACCATTAAGAGTATTATTGTCAGTATCACTGTTTTGGTATACGCCTTTAAAGATCCTGTGAAGAAATTTTTATGTCTTTCAAAAGACCTGCTCATAAGCAACACTTCTGAAAGAAGCATAAAAAACAAATGAATCGGATTAAGATTTATCCCCAAATATATTTGGGAAAAAATCATGCCTATAATAATTAAGCCATATAATATATATTGTTTTCTTATGCTAATACATACCGATAGAAGAGCTATTAAAGTTGAAATTGGAATAGCAAAAAGTAGCGTGGAGAGAGTATATCCGCTTTTTTCTATTGTTATAGCATAAAGAGGATATATTCTACCGAATCGCCTGCCCAAAAGTTCCGATATATGATTTAGAGTCAACCTGAAACCGTTTGTCATGTCTGTGTGGAGTATTAATATGAAAAGTAAAAGCCATATAAAGACGATTATATAGCCCCACAAAGGTTTTTTGCTTTGAATTATTGCCATGAATACCAGGCACGATATGAACCCAGCAATTATAATAGGAGCTAGAGAAATTTCTGGTAACAAATTGCCAAAAATAGTCAGACCTAAGCCTATGAAAAGAATAAACGATATAGCTGTGCTTTCCAAAAGAGACCATCTTGTATTTTTTTGTTCGAAATCCTCAGGTTTTGTTCGAAATTGCAGAGATTTTGTTTTAGTCATCTTACTTCCTTTAAATCATAAGTTCTGATAATTCTTCACGATAACTTTCTGGTGTGCAGTAGATTAAATCTATGTTATCTATCATTTCTTCTCCCGTTTTCGCTTCCTGGCATATTATCCCCGTAAACAAGGTATTTGACCCAAAGTCAGATATGAAATTAGGTTCTTCTTGACTTATGTATATCAAATGCTGATATTCTCCAAGTGCGCCAGTTTCACGCATGATGTTAAGGCTATCGGTTTCACGCTTTGTAAATACGACTTTTAACTGTTTCTCTATCAAGCCTGTAAGATCATCAAAATTATCGATTGCCATATGGAAAAAATCATTTTTACCATCATCTCGCCATGCTATAGTAAAATTAATTTCTTCTTCCGCCATCTGCTGACATATAGACAAAGTAATTTCCATAAGAGCATCTGCGATGCTCGAAGAAGGCCTGGTAGATCCTGTAAACCCAGTTTCAAGCAAAACCAGAAATGAGTGATTCACAGGTAGTGATGCCTCCTTTATTAGTATGTCGTCAAACTTACTCGATAGTTTCCAATGAATCCGATGAAGACTATCTCCTGGTCTGTATTCACGAATAGCAAATGTCTCACTAGGATCTGAACCTGCTTTGGATTGAGAATATTCATCCGCATCAACGTCTTTAACTAAATTTGTTGCAACAGAGAGATTCGTAGCAAAAGTATCTGGTAATACGAAGGCTTCTGCATTGCTTTCCGTAGGAATCTTAACTTTCGATAGTCCAAAAATATCGTATATCAGTAAATCCTTTATTTCTAAATTTAAAAATCCACAGTAAAGACTTCTAACATAAATAGGTATCTTCATTTCAGGACCCGAGTTTAGAGCAAAGAGAACTTCCTCCTCTGTAGACTCACCTGTAAGTGTATTATTCAATCGTATAATACAAACTACTGGTGCGAGAGGCGGAAATTTTCGTTTTAGGACTTGAATTAAAAGTTCAAACTCACTTCCCTTCGACAATGTATTGACAGGAATTTCTATACCTGTTTCTACTCGTCTCGCAAAAATCTTGTTAAAAATAATAGCAAGCAGAGGAAAAATAATAACCAATAACAAAAGTGTTACACTAATTTCTTCTCCTGAAAAAAATGCTATTCCAATAGCTATTAATATTGATAACATCCATATTAGCCTTGCTTTAATCATCTAACTTATTCCTTATCATCTCTCTACTAATCACTTTTAAATTAGTTATTCTAATATCAGTTAGGAAGGTTTCCCGTTATAGTAAAGTGCATTCTACATATATCACCATCTTGCGGATACTCATTAGAAAGACCTCTTATGCCTCTTCCGTTAAGGGTAAGAACCCAGCCAGATTTGGATGTTAAATCCTTCTCTCCCAGGCTATTAATATTGTAATCCCCGTGCCAAATCTGTGCGCCCCCAGCTTCTTCCAAGCGTTTTCTTTCTCCTGGTGGAATCATATCTGGATTCCAATTTCTCATCATGTTAGTTTTAATAATGGCAGCCAAATACATAGCATAATTAGACTGACCACGATATGACACCTTGTAGCCATGTTGTTGAAGAAATTCTATAACAGCATAAGAGAGAGGTTGATCCTCATATATGTTCACATATCCTGCCGCTAACTGAGGCATTCCTATTGATGAAGCATCCACTGATATATAAATACTTCCGATTGGCTTATCCGAAGCCTCCTTCGGTATATAATAAACTTCATATTTATAATGTATTTCATATAACTCATCGGTAACTATCACAAGGTCTATTGTATTTAACCCTTCGGCAAGTTGTATTGAATAACAAAATAGTCCCAATACATTTTCTCTCATTATTACTCGCGTCTTATCATTTACTGAACTTGTATGATATACCTTTACCTTATGTTCTGCTACCTTATATGATTTCCCGTCGCTATCAACAGTATATGGAGACAATTTAAAATCAAGATACTGATTGTGCGTAATCGTTCTAGCACGTAAGTTCGCATTTGGATATGTATGCGAAGTTACATATTCTGGAGTTTCTCCACCCTGCCCTACTAATATCTGGTACTGGGCTGTCTTAAATTCAGTAGCGTTGTTCTTTTCATTTACTCCTCTTGCAACAATTGTAATCGTGCGAAGACCTAAAGGCAGATTATCTATAACGACATTATCATGATCTCCTCCACTTAGAGAATGCACCAAAAGGTTTCCTAAATAGATATCCATTCGGATTCCTTTAACCGGCTTTTTAGTCTTTAAATCCTCCACTCTTGTTGAAAAACTGATGCTCTTATCGTAATGAACATAGCCACTACCATTTCGATAATCTTTTTTTTCTAATTCTGGACTGTATACCTTTATTTTTGTTTCACTGTATATTACATTTTTTACTAGTTCTGTTTCTTTCCACCCCTGGTGAGTGGCAACAAAACGAATCTTATTTACACCCTTGGATAGGCGTGTTTTTAAGTGATTTTTTCCATCTATCGGAATGATGCGTTCTTTTCCATCAGGTTTAATTAAATAAGCCTGAACATGTGAATCGACAGGATTAGTTTTGACATTGAAAGATATGTCTGGATTGTCATATTCCAACTCTAAATCAGTTTCTATCAAAATTTCATCAGGATCACGCAAAACTACTACAGATGGTTCTGTAGTTCTTTCAAATGTCTTAGTTTTTCCGTTGGGTAATTTATAGGTTACTCGAACAGACAGCCAATTTTCACCTTTTTGTAGGTTAATCCATCCCTTATTAGACAATCCTCCATGATGAGGCGTGGGTTTCCCATTATTCAAAACCACTATTTTTGTCACTTTTAGTTCTGGAAAAGCGTGAGTAATCTTATAGAAACAACGAGGGTCATCAGGTCTATACGGATCCTTTAAATCCACTATATCAACATAAAAATAATTTACATCTGTAGGAAGTTCAAAACTTCCAGCACCTGGGGTGTTATTTAAATTATCGCCCTTTCCTGATGTATTGCCTGGATATTTACCGTCATTTTTAATAATTCCATCGCCCCTACTAGTATCTTCAGGGCTGCTCTCTCTTGGATTAGGATTATCTGCCTTGTTATCTTGACCTTCATTATTTTCTGGCTCTGGTTTAGAATCTTCTTTTTCCGCCTTATTTATATCAGTTTCCTGATTTAAAAGTTCCTGATTTACTTCAGTACTTGTCTTATTCGCCAGATTTATTCTGGGAATTTCCTGTTTATTTACAATAGGATTAGCGGGAGGGGCGGTCTCCTGCATCTTGAAGATGGAAAGACCGCCCATTAAAAGTACAATTATGAGAAAAAGGATTCCTATTTTTTTTCGCTTATTTTGCTGTGACCTTTTATCCAAAATTTACCTCCCACTAAGCACTAGTTTTTAGTCTTTTATTCTTCCTCTTGTTTTCTTCTCTTTAGCAAGAAATATAATAGTAACAAGATTGCAATACCAATTCCTGATATTATCAGTATAGGCTTGAGATTTTGTCCAGCCTTATCTAGTTTGGAGCTGGCACCTTTGTTTTTACTTGCAGACTCTATTACCTTTTGACCCTGGGCTGATTTCTCAGAAGATTTGATAGCCTTTCCAACAGCCTTATTACTCTTGCCTGTAAGTTTGGCATCATCTTTTCCGTTGGAAATATTCTCACCATTCATAGCCGAAGCACTAAGGTTAGGTCTTGTTGGTCTAGCCCTTAATCCTCCTGTATCCGTTCCAGATGGAAGAACGGGGTTAACGTTGCCTCCTGTATTAGGTTTTCCTGGGTTACTAGGCTCTGGGTTACTAGGCTCTGGAGTGTCCTTGCCTGGATTTGAGTCCAGCCATGCATAAGTCAATACATAAGTTGAGAATCTTCCAGTATCAATCGAAATTGTATCAGAATTTTCGTCCATATCTTTTAAGAGATATGATCCCATGCCATGAATATTCAACATGTAATATGTTCTTGTTGCAATCTGCTCATTTTCTGGCAGTTTCAATTCCAGCCTTATTGTCTTATTAGCGAAAAGGGCCTTTATTATGACAGGTTCAAAACCTTCCACTTCCTTTTCACACAATATATCAAGAACATAATCTGCTTCCTTAAGCTTATGTTCCTGTAAACCTGCTTCTAAGAATAATTTCTCTGTCTCAGGAACTTTGCTAATTTTCTTCACGATTATACGTATCTTAATCTTCTTGCCTTTTTCAACTGCCTTAAGCTCTTCCACATTAAGGGTTACTGTCTTAAGTATATCCTTCTTTTCTGTTTTTACTTTAACTTCTCCTACAGTTTCTATATCAATCATTTCTGGATCTGATACTACTTCGGATGCGGCAAGTTTACCCTTATCCGCTTGATCAAATAATTCGTAGCGAGCTTCTGCAGCTTCAAGATCTGAATAGTTTTTAACAGCAGGTCTTATCGAAGGATCAGCCTTGTTATACGCTTTTCTTGCTTTATCTATCTTATTCTTCGACTCCTCATTATAATCGACTTCTCCTATTGCTTTGATTAGCTTTTCAATCTCCTCTACAGTCGTAATATCTTCAGCCTTGAGTACTGTGACTGGGATTTTAACCTCTGGCCGAGGTAGCTTATCAAATGTGGATTGCGGTTTGGAATCTATATAATCATTAGGTGTTCCTTCGTTATAGAGGGCATATGGGAACGTTGCATCCACAGATGACTGATCTTGAGTCATAGCATCCTCTGAGAATTTAATATATTTAGTTACATCCTTTTCAACTCCATTTGCATATTTAGCAATAATTTTCATCCCTTTTGGATCGAAAGTATCTCCAGGATAATATACAGTCTTTTCTGGTTCCTTTTTAATCTCTAATTTTTCAATAGTAGGACCCATTGCTAGAATATATGCCTTATCGGTCTTCATATACAATGTTCCATCTTTATCTACCTGCAAGGAAGAAAGATTGTATTGAGAATGATCCCCTTTAGGAGTAAAGAGTACAGGTGCAGTCTTCAATCCACCTATTTCGCTATATATCACTGGTTCTGTGATACCTGGCTTGTCGACAAAATAGTAAGCACGTCCTGGATTTATATTTTCTGTTATATATACGTATACAAATCCCGTTTCTTCTTTACCTGTTTGAGGATTTAAGATTGGTTTATTTTCATATGCCGTACTAATCAAAGCACTGGCCTGAGGATATCCCTGGGTTAACATTTTGTATACGGTTTCTGATTTTTCAATATCCAAAACAAGAATTCCGTGTCCACCAAATGATTGGAATTGGGATTTCCCAGCTACTCCAATATAAGCCCTGCCGTTATATACTGCAGGAGTTGATGTGCTCATGCCACCGATTTTGCATTGTTTAAGATCATAGAAATGTCCCTTATCATCTATTTTAACTGAATAGAAAGAATCCTTTGTTGTGAAGCAGTAACGGTCTGTTTTCTTATCATAGGCAACGGAACTGCATGATTGAGCAGTTAGGATGTTACCCATAGTATCTAGAACACGTCCTGTACGTGCATCCACACATGTTAGATCATCATCACCTTGGCCTGTAAATACTACAAATCTATCATTTGCGTATACTCCAGCCCATCTGCTGCCGACATTTCTAGTATGTCTCCATACGACTTGTTTTTCTTCGTGAGTCTGTGTAGGATCTTCATCTGTAATGGATAGGCATACTACAGAAGCAGCCTTTCTCATCTGCTCCCAGCCGCCATATAAATATCCATTTGAAATATACCAAGGCATATAGGCTGCTCCGCCAATAGAATCCTTATATACCCAAAGAGAATCTAATACCATAACATCCTTATTGGTATATCCTTCATCCTTCTCGGTCTGAGGTCGAGGCGTAGCATTAAATGCCTGTATACAGTTAGTGCTAGGGACAAAAATCATCCCTTCTCCATATACAGGTGTAAGTCCTCCGCTTCCTACAATAATTCCTTCAGCTACAAGTTTTCCATTTATAGGATCTAGATATTGCAGTTTATTCCCATTAATAACTGCTACGTAGTTGTCCAAAACTATCGGCTGCCCTATATGTGACATATTACTGCTTTTATATGCCCACTTAAGTTGAGTAGTTTCTGCCGATGTAGGTGTCTTTTGCTTTGTTACACCCGCATTATCATCACCACGGAACTTATTCCATTCTACATCAAGTGTCGGATCGATATTTTCATTCTTTTTAGCTTCTTTCAAGCTAAGATCCATCTTATTGATATTTTTATCAGCAGTGAACTCTTCGTGAAGGCTTATATAGCCAGTTTTGCTAAGGTCATATTTGTATTTTGCACCATCAAGTAATGAGTATGTTCCATCTTCTTTCGGCCAGATTCTTGTGCCCATCTGATCATGAATTACTAAAATCCCATCTTCAGGTTGCAAGTTGAAAGTCATATCAAAGCTTTCAACTTTTTTAACTTTGAAACGGTATTCTTTTTCTGCCCCAGCTGGGCTCGTGGCTTTGATAACTATCTCTTCAGATGCTTGGGTCCCATTTAACGCAACTGAAACGGCTCTCTGGCTCGGATCTTTCTCAAAAGGTTCCGCTTTTTCACCGTTTATAGTTATAGTATATGGCTCTTCGACATCTGGGTCATTAGTACTTGGATTTTGTCGTGCTGTAACGAGCAAACTTGTCAGATTTTGCGGCACTATAACTTCATATCCATCTGTTTTGTCAACATCAAATTTAGGTTCACAGCCAGCAAGCATCCCGTCATACATGAACGTCGGCGCTGGCTCATCGCTTAGATGAATATCTCTTTCTATAGTTATCTTATATATTTCTTCTCTTGTTAAATTTCCATCTTTTCTTGATACAACCAAATCTACATTCTGGTTTCTTCCACTCTTTGCTAAAAAGTCGGCCAATACTTTTGCAGTGCCAGATTTGAGGATTACCGATTTAGGCTGATTATTCTGATGTGCGTAAGAAACTTGAGATTTGTAATTAGCTTTTATTTCTACATTCTCTTTGTCATCTTTCAGCACTACCTTAATTTTGCTTTTTGCCCTATTGGTATCAGCCATATAATCCGCAACTACAGTACTCAATTCGTGACTCAAAGAAGAATCAGATGCAGAAATAATTGGGTCATCACTTTGAGCACCAATAAGATCTATCGATTTAATGCGAGCAGTAGTATCTACATCAGCCTCTAGTGACAAATTCTCTTTTGCAACAAATGTACTTTTAGTCTTGAAGTGCTTTTTCTCTGTAAGCACATATTTATATTCCAAGTCCTTTGCTAAATGGAAGGTATATACCGTTAACTTAGGATCCTGCACATCCGTGATCACTGGCTGTACTTTAGATCCAGCACTATTTATCACTTCAAGTGTTGCCTTGCTTGGTACAGTAATTTTCACAGGTGTCTTCGGTACCAATTCTGGTTTTACTGTGTATACCTTTCCTTTGTCATCATAATTATTAATGACTTTTATCTTTATTGGGTCCTGAGCCTGATTGCCTGACTTCAGTGGAACAACAAAAGAATTGTCCTCTTCAATCAAATTATCATTTACATAAATCTTGTATCCATTTTCATATCTTCCAAAGGCCTTGGGTTGAATTTCTAAATTTTCATTGCCTTCCAAAACCTTGGCCGTATAGTTATATTTGTCCGAAGCAAAATCAGGACTAAGTAGAGCAGCCCCTTGACGTTCCAATACATCAAGACTTACAAGACTAGGTGGTCGCTTTAGATTTATTGTAAATTCTTGAGTATAAGTGATTTTCTTTTCAAGGTCTACTAATTCTACTACATATGGATTGCTTCGACCTGTACCATCTTTCGGAATAAAGTTATTTATCCACTTCTTCTTACCATATCTGTCAGCGAGGTTACATCTTTCTTCAAGTGGTTTTCCATCCTTAATAGAATCGTACTTAATTATAACTGATCCATTTTCACCGAATTTTTCTGCCGTTTCAGAAGGAGCAAATTCTAAAACCATCTGATTATCTTTAGATGAATCCAACAAGTTAAAATCAAAATCTAGTCCTTCAATCGGATCATATTTTGCTAGGATATCATTCCAACTAGTACCCATACTGATCCTGCTGAGCCAGTAATCATCCCCTGGAATATTTATTTTGAATATCTGTTCTTTTTCAGATTCCTCAACAGTAAACTTCCCTGTCGCTTTTTTGTGAAGTCTTGGTAAAGTCGCAACATACTTATGCTCTCCAGCCAAAAGTTGGATTGTTTCTCCATCCTTAGCCGTCACCTTTCCACCGTATATATTCGTAAAAGTAATACTTATTTCATCGGATGCATCATCATCTGTTTTAAGGCTTAATTTAACGGGATATTTAGTATTCTCGTCCTGTTTTTCAGCATCATCTATAGCCTTTTTCAGGTTATCATACAACTCTTTACATCTTGCATCATCGTTTACTATGCCTGCTAGTTCTTTAAGGATACCATCATATAAGTTCTTAGCAACTATGTACGCCTTAGCCTTTTCGGACTTTTCATATCTTATAAGTTGGCATGACAAATCTAATAGATGTGAGGAAACTTGAAGTTCCTTGTCTGAAGAACTTAGCAATAGCAAGTTTTCCTTTATTGGCTCTGGATTTACATTGAGATCTCCAAGATCTAAAGATTTATTGGAAATTGCTTTATAAGCACCCTCAACTCCATTAATTGAGGTTACGTCTCCTGTATCAAGCCCCTTAAAATTGTTCTCGGTCTTACCTAGAGCCGATGCGACGGTATCTCCTATACCGTACTTGATTTCTTCAGGCTTAACAATAATTTTATTGCCTGCTAAGGCCATAAAATAAAATGACCCCTCTCTTTCAGCTCCCTTATTTTCATTTTTCATAGGAGCTTGTTTAAATAGTGCTTCGGATAAATTAAAATTTGAATTTAAAGGCTTATTATCAGCCTTCGGTTCAGCACTATCCGAGGGTTCTTGTCCCTTAGCTTGAGTAACTTCCTTCGCCTCACTTTGCACACTACCATTATCTGGCTTTTCTGTTTCTACAGCCAGTACGTTAGTCGGCATCATCTGCACGATCATAGTAAATGCAAGCAAGAAGGCCGCCGAAGCTCTCAACATTTTTTTTGCTGATTTTCTCATGAGATTCTCCTTTCATAATAAAAATCCAATGTATGTAATATTAAATATTTATTTAAATAAGTCCTGATAAAATCAGATCATTATGCCTACAAATCAGCTGAGTCAATTTCTGGTGTCTTAGTCTCTTTTATCAAATTTTCTATTATTTCATTTGCTTTAACACCAGCAATCTTTGCCTTCGGGCTTAAAATCAATCTATGAGAAGCTACGTCAGGGAAAATATCAACTACATCCTGTGGCACCAAATACGATCTTCCCGACACATATGCTTTCGCTTTAGCCATGCGGACAACCGCTATGGATCCTCTTGGTGATAGACCTAAAGAAATATCCTCCACTTCTCTCGTTCTTTCCGACAATTTTGCAATATATACAAATAATTCATCTCTGACATTTACTGCTTCTACCTCTGACCGCATATTTTTAATATCTTCCATTGAAGCTACTTGATTTACACTATCTAGTGGCTGACTAATATTTCTATCTCTCAATATGTCTACATGACTGTCGAAATCTGGATAGCCCATATGAAGCCTGACAGCGAAACGATCTAACTGAGATTGCGGCAAAAGTTGAGTGCCTGCAGATCCGAAAGGATTTTGAGTGGCTATTACAGTGAAAGGCTCTGGAAGAGGTCTTGTGACTCCGTCCACGGTTACATTACCTTCCTCCATGACTTCTAGGAGTGCACTCTGAGTTTTCGAAGATGTACGGTTAATCTCATCTGCCAAAAGTAAATTGCACATTACAACTCCAGGCTTATATACCAAATCACTAGCTCCTTTCTGATAAAAAGAGTACCCAATTATATCCGAAGGAGTGGTGTCAGGAGTACACTGAATTCGCTGATAATCCAGTCCCAAAGTTCGAGCGAAACTTAGTGCCAGAGTTGTTTTTCCAACTCCAGGTACGTCTTCCAACAAAACATGTCCACCCGCTAAAATAGCCATTAGCGTTTTTTCAATTACATTATCTTTTCCTATAATGACTTTCTTAACTTCTGCAATGATTTCCTCAGACTTATTTGCCATTTTACACCTCTCTACTGCCCGGCTTTTCTCAGCCGCAATATTAGTTTTATAAATTAAAAAACACCCTGCGCGCGGCAGAGTGTTTGATAAACATGCAAGGATGTAACCCGTCTTCCCACCGAAAACGCCATACAAGTACAGCATAAGCAGGTCTCCTGGCTCGAAGTATTTTCAAAGTCCAAGCCTTCCCGATTTCTCAGTGGCGTATTTTGGACTCCATTCTTCTTACAGTAGCGGGGGGCTGCTGCGGTTTCTCACCGCATTCCCTATTAAAGCATCAATGCTACTTACAACTGTTAATCTATTAAGTTGTCAAAACTATATTTTTACTTTTTCTTCTAACTTATACTATCATATCTGTAATAATAAAGTCAATATAATTTATCGGTGATAGTGCGTATATATTCTAATTGGCCCAGCGTTATATTTTTACGAAGTTTTTAGTAAATAAAAAATGGCTCACATTTAATTTTACATGCAAGCCATATTTTAAATTCTTTTATTATCTTACTTTAAATTATTCTTACTTTCTCTAGCCTTTAGAATAAGCATTCCACAGGTTGCCATTATTAGCCCTAAAGCATAAATGTACATCATACCATTATCGCCAGTTTTTGGTGACGTTTTAACCTCTTTGTTAGTGTTTGCACTGGAAGTATTTCCCTTATTATCAGGCTTTACTTCCTTTTTCTGCCATACTGCAGTAAATGTATGATTTGCATCTGTTACCTTATATTTATCTCCCGGATTGTATCGGCTTCCCTTCCAGTAAAGGAAAGTATATCCGTCCTTTATCGGTGCAGCAGGTAGTGTAAAATACTCGCCTACTTCTACTGTATAAGTTTTAGGTGTTGTTGTTCCATCTGTCCATTTACCACCACTAGGGTTAATCGTCATTACTGATGTATTAACTATAACAGGCTTGGCTTTCCATTCTGCTACAACTACAGTGTCTTCGTTTACGGTAATCTCAGCATTCGGTGCATATTCTTTATCACCTATCTTCCAGCCCTTGAATTCCTTATTCTCTGGAGCCTCAAACTTGTTAGGAGGTAGTTTGAAAGTGC
>JAQYRL010000013.1 GCA_028725765.1 Clostridiales bacterium | reverse complement strand
AAATATGAATGAAAGAGAGAAACTTGAAAAGAGTATCAATATGTGGGGCGATGCAGTTGTTTGGGGAGAACTACATAAATCATCGAATTACCCTGTTTATTGGGATTAGCCACCAACTCTTTTTGTCCGCTTAGCCTAATTCTATAGCCAGGATTCTCATTTACAATAATAAATTATGTGTAAAATATATCGAATTTCCAGATACTAAATAATAAAAAATCAGCTATTATGTAAAAGATTTAGATAATCCCTATATATAAATATAACAAATCAATTTAGCTTTGTTAAAACTTAGATTTACGTTTAAATTTAGACGTTTTTTTCTTATTTTTTACTAGTAGATTAGTTTATTTTGTGGTATTATATGACCACGTTATTATTAAAAATATTTATACTAAAGACTTTGAGAGAGGAGGTATACCATGAGTAAAAGACAAAAAAATGATTATTTACTCTTATTCTTATTAGTCAGTATGTTTTTTATAATAGGTTTAATTGCTTTTCCAGTTTCAGCAAGTGCGGAATCTGATGATACTCAATTGAACATAGAAACTTCTTTAGAAGATTCTCAGAACACCACTGATTTAAATGCTGAAGAGAATACTGAGTCAAATAATCTATCAGCATCTGATGTTATAAACTCTGAACAATCAGAGAGTTTACATTCTGAAGATTCGAACGCTTCATCTTATTCTGAAGGAATACCTGAAAATTTAGCTGATAATGATGTTCAAGCCAATGAACAGAAAAATGAACCTCTAGAGGAAGGAGAAACTCTTGATGTAGATGATCTCGCAAAATTACCAATAGCTCTTGGTGACGGAGCAGGAGCTTCTCAAAAAACTGTTAGAGTCAAAAACTTTGATGAACTAAAAAAGGCTATCGCAGACGCAGGTAATGTACCAACGACTATAATAATTACAGAAAGTTTTACATTGACTGAAGCTTTAACAATTGGCGAAGGTCAAGATATTACCTTAACTGCAGATAACAAAAGAGTAGAAGAGCCGTGGGAGAAGATTAAAGAACCAGCCGACTATAAGGAGCAGGGCGAAACCAAACAAAGAGAAATTATTGAAGAGGGAAGAAAGCGTGGAGAAGATGCTTTAAGTAAGGCTGATCTTGACAAGAATCCACTTCCTAGTGAAAAAAATGGAGATATAATCATTAAGAGAGCGGATGGCTTTACCGATGATTCATTATTTAAGGTATATGGTAAACTTACGCTTGGTACTGATAGCACGGCAATTTATATTGATGGAAATAAAGATGGTGCGAAGACAGAATTATCTAGTCAAGGCTCTGTTATAGATGTGCACGGCGAATTAATCATGAAAAATGCTGTAATAATGAATTCATATAATAAAAATGGCTACACGGGACCTATTAAAGTCGGCAAGGGTGGCACATTTATAATGGAAGGTGGAAGGATTTCCGGTAACACTTCTTACGAGCAAATCGAAGCAGTAACTTCTCGTCCATATGCAGCAGGTGCAGTCTATGTGAGTCCAGGTGGAACCTTCACCATGAAAAACGGTCTGATCGACAATAATAAAGGCGGTCTTACAGGTGGTATATTTGCTGGAGACCTATGGGGCTCTAAAGGAGATCCAGCTGTAGTAAACATTGATGGGGGAATTATTGCACGCAATAGTGCTGCAACTAGATTTCAAATGGGCGGAGGACTGGCGGGTTTTCCAGCGTCAAAAATTACAATCAATGATGGCATAATTGCTGGGAACCATTCTGATGACGTAGGCGGAGGAATCGGTATCTCTTCAGGATATGTGAGTAATCCTGTCAATATCTATAACAAAGAAAGTGCATACGTTCCGACAGACTACGACAAATTCATCAAGGAAAACAAGGCTGAAGCTACCATCAACGGTGGTTTGATATACAAAAACAAGAGTACTGCTAACGGAGGAGGCGTATTTGTCGATTCCAACGATGTCCACTTCGGCAAGACTATGATCTTAGATAACGAATCAGGTAACCACGGCGGCGGAATCTATATCTCATTCCCACCAATTACACAGAAACTAGAGCATATCCTCATTACAGAGAACAAAGCAGAGGGCTATACAGACGCTTATGTAGGCGGTAGCAATGGAGGAGGAATCTGGAATTGCCCGACAGGATTTGTCCATATCGGTGATGGTCACAGCGTATATGTTTATAACAATGAAGCGGGCAGCTATGGCAAGGATATTACTTTTGTCAAGAAAGCGTGGAACTTTGAATTAAATGGGAAACATGTTGGAGGCGAGTTTTACTCCCATATTTCTCCAGTTACTGAAGGAAAGAATATTATCCAATATATAGAGGACGGACGCGGTAGGGAAAACGGCGAAACGATTCCTGGAAGTCTTTCTTATCATACAACCTATACGTACCTAAAAGCAATATATAGTCAAGCACTGATTCAGGAAGCTTGGAAAAATTCTCTAACATTTGTCTTGGGCAATAAAGCCCGTAACGGTGGTGGTTTGGGATCTAATGCCAACCTCATAACTCCAGATGATAAGGGAGAGTACAAAATAGAATTCCATAAAAAATGGGATGATAGCGTTGACAAATACCATGCTCCAACAACAATCAGGGTGGATTTATTTATTGTTCCGACTGACAAAGACGCAGATTATGTCAAGGCTAATTATGGCAAGGATAATAGCTTATTCAAATATGGTGAAATTCTACTCCGAGAAGATGACAAGTGGCAGAGTCGTTTTGATACAAATTACTACAACGGTGCCAATAAAGATAAAATCCTAGAAATGCTAGGCATCAAGGATTTTACAAATATCGGATTGCCGGCTGATGCCTTTAATATGGACAAGGGACTCCCTTTCACTGCCGAGGAATTGGCAAAAATGGGATATAAGTATTTGGTTGTGGAGCAAGGAACAGGATATTTTGTTGAAGTTACTGAGCAAAAACCAACCGATGACAAAACAGTCAATGCTGGCGTACTCGAAATTACTAGAAAATACAACGATGATTATGACGATGAGTCCGTAAGACAAGATAAAGATGTATATTTCTATCTCTACGATCCAGAAAAACAGGTATTGACGAGAATTGGTAAAACTACCATTCATGAAGATGAAAACACACCAGGTATGGGCAAGACAACCTTTACTCATCCGATACTACTAAAGAAAGTTTCAGAATATAAGTATTACGGCAAGGATCGTAGGTTCACTGAATATCTGGCATACGGTTGGGATGATATGGTTGGATACTTTAATGAAGATAAAGGTTATGCTATTGTCATTACACAGAACGCAGATGGTACATTGACCGTTGAGTATCCATACTTGTGGACAGATGATTATTATGGAGATGGATTCTCGGCTAGTAAAATTGAGAAAACTGAAGACTATGTTGTTGCTGGAAACAGTGCACACACCTTTACACTCACGAACTACAATTGGGGAGAACTTGGTGTCGAGAAAGGCTGGAAGAACATAAAAAAAGAAGATATTCCTAATTCAATCGATATCTATTTGTTACTGGATGGTAAGCGTGTCATTGAAGGATACGATGATGATGGTAATCCAATTTACAAAAAACTAACACTTAATGCAGAGGGTGAATGGAAAGGCATTTTTAATAATCTAGATCCTAATGCATTGGCAGCAGGGAAATACGCCCTTGAAGAGAATTCCGATGTTTTTGCACCAGAAATAATCAACAAAGAAAAGGAGAAATTCATAATACGCATCGGTTATGCCAATGAATACCACGAAGAAGGTCAACCAGAGAACTCTTACTATCTGACAAATCGACATTTTCCATCAGAAAACTATAAGAATAAAGATGGCACATACAACGATGTCAAGTTGAATCTATATCTAGACGGCAAGAAAATACAAGAAGGAGTATTTCATTTTACTATTAGAGAAAATCCAATAACAGGCGCTCCTTACGCAGAGCTTGAAAAGACATTTGCATTTAAAGAGATTGAACTGGAAACCTACGGCCAATCTATTCCAGTGAAATACTATGATGTTATCACTAATGAAACGGGACTTGCTGAGTACAATTTTTATCTCAGAAAGGATGAAAATGGAGTATACACCCTATATTTGCCGCGATTAGTAATAAAGGGTGTGCCATATGCAGATCTTTTTATAGCATACGGCAATGAATTTAACGAAACCTATCAGCGTTATGATCCAACTACAACCGTGAAGCCGTTAAAATCTGATGAACAATCAGCAGTCCAGAATGATTACCAATTCTTGGTTGAAAACCATCCTGGACCAACTCATGAAATCGAGATTTTGAAAAAATGGATTGAAGGAAGCAAGCAAATTCCAGATAAAATTACAGTCATCGTCACTGATACAGAAGGTAACAAACAAGAGATTAAAATAACTAAAAAAGATAACTGGAAGAAAACTCTTGAAAACTTAGAGGGCACACTTAGAAATAACGGCTATTCAATCAAGGAAGTGAAGATACCGAATTTCAAAACTGAAATCAAGACTAAAAAATCTGGGTTGAAGATTACAGGAAAGGATAAAGACGGCAAGGAAATTACACTTGATTACAATACAGAAGAACTTAAGAAAGTATTAGAAAGTGGCAACTATCGTTATGAAGTGTTTGAACTTGAGGATAAGGATTTAGAATTCAATTCGGACAACATTGGTGCCTTTATCAAGATAGAAAAACAAAAGGATGGTAGGTACATAATACGTTATGCGAGTAGCGTTAAATTGACAGAAGTTTTCAGCGTTAGCATTACAAACACTTACGTACCACCAGAAAAACCTCCAGTGCCTCCAACACCTAAAACAGGAGATAACTCAAACTTGGTATTATACTCTCTCGTAATGCTTTTGGCAGGGATGTTGATTGTCAGTATTGGTCGCAAAAGAATTGATTAAATTTAGTTAAAACATTCTCAAATAATAGACAAATAAATTTTGACCTTCGGTATAATTTTATTGATATCGAAGGTCGTTAGTGTAAAATAATTGTGGAGTTTTTTGAGAAAATAAAATAGAGATCATCTCCAAAGTGATACAATGATCACAAAAAAACCAAACCAAAAGGAGGATCTCTATGGAACATATTATACAACAAATAGCACTGGATTTGGCAAAAAAGATTACAAAAAAGTGGATTAATGATGGAATCACGGATCTAGACATGTTTGCATCTGATGTAACAGAAGATTGCAAACAGTCTGCAATAGCAATAGTTGAAGCAATTTTAGCGCATATGAATAAACAGATTCGCGACGACAAAGAAGCACGAAAAAATCTAGGTTTAGCAATTAAAGAAAAAGATCGAAAAAGAGAAATTTTAACTACACTAGGACAAGTGCACTACAAAAGAGACTACTACCAGAGCAAATATGATAAAAGCTATGTATATCTGCTAGATTCAGCTATTGGAGTTAGAGGATATGAGAGAATAGGAGATACTGTAAGTGCAGAGCTTTTAAATATGGCAGCAGAAGTTTCATATGCACAAAGTTCAGAAATTGTTACAAAAGGCAGGGTAACAAGGCAAAGTGTAAGGAATCATATTCTAAAGCTTGAAGTCCCAGAAAGTATGCCAAAAGAGATAAAAAAAGAGGTGAGCGCACTGCATATCTTTGCTGATGAAGATCACGTTCACATGCAAAAGCCATCAAAGAAGCGAGGAAAGAAAAACCGAATAGTTCCGCTTGTAACGGTAACAGAGGGGATAAAAAAGGAATCTAAAAGAAGGAACAAAACGATAAATGCAAAGCACTTTACAGATGAGAAATTTGACACTGACAATTTATGGAAGAGTGTTGAGGGCTATATAGGAATGGCTTATGATATTGAAAAAGAAATGAGGATATACATTCATGGGGACGGTGGCAGATGGATAAGTAATGGACTAGAGTCATTTGCAAATGTTAAGAGGGTAATGGATGGATACCACATAGGGAAAAGACTTTATGCATTTTCAAAGGAATTTGGAAGAAAAGAAAAACTCAAGATAGAGAAAGCTATAAAAGAAAAAGATAGAAATGCAGTAGATAATATTTTACAAGAACTACTAAGGACTGAAACAGATCAAGATAGGATAGAGAAGATAAAGGAATTTGGAAAGCACCTAAATTTGAATTGGGAAAGTATCAAAAATAGATATGAAGACAAAATGACAGGAAGCTGTACAGAGCCACAAGTTAGCCATGTACTGTCCAAAAGATTTAGCAGAAACCCGATGGGATGGAGCGAAAAAGCATTAGGAAAACTAACCGGAATCAGAGTTTACCTCAAAAATGGTGATAAGATAAAAGCAGAGCACATTAAACCACATAAAAGTGAAACAAAATACAGAGAATATGCTGATAAAATAGTTAAAGATGTAATGAAAGAAGGCTTAGACTGGAGTGTGTTTGATATAGAAACACCTATTTTCAACACAGGAAGTGGAACACAGATTAGAATGCATGGATTTGGGAGAATAAATAACACATTGGTTAATTGAACACTTTGGAGATGTCAACCAAAAACTCCACAACAACTTGACACGGTC
>JAQYRL010000012.1 GCA_028725765.1 Clostridiales bacterium | reverse complement strand
TCTTATTATAAATATCGATTGTAAACTGGGCTTTTCCAACTGGATGAGCTCAGTTTTATTTTGCAGAATATACTAGAATTTGATATAATACTGTAGCATGCTAAGAGAGGGTAATCTGTGATGAATCAAGGCGTAACAATTGATAACAAAACATATTTTAGTAAACTTTTAAAAATTGGAATTCCGGTTGTATTCCAAAATTTTATAGTTATAGGGCTTAATCTAATTGATACTGTAATGATTGGTAAACTTGGAGAAGAGCAGCTTGCTGCAATAGGAGCTTCAAATCAGGTGTATTTCATATTCTCTGTTTCGCTATTTGGCTTCCTGAGTGGCTCAGCAGTTTATACCACGCAGTATTACGGTGCAGGCAGCAGAGAAGGCGTTCAGAAAATGCTTGGAATTTCTCTTTTGTCATCTCTAATACTTGCAGTCATAAGTTTGCTTATTGCCCTTATTTTTGCCCCTGAGATACTCAGTCTTTTTTCTAGGAGTGAAAATGTTATTAGCTTTGGCACAAAATATTTACGCATTGCGTGTTTTAGTTATTTATTTTGTGCATTTTCAATGGTATTCAGCTATAATTCGAGAGCAGTACAGGATTTGAACGGTGTAACTATAATCAACTTTTTGGCTTTATGTGTCAATGCGGTATTAAATTATATTTTAATTTTTGGCAAGCTTGGATTACCTGAATTAGATGTTGCGGGAGCGGCAATCGCGACCTTGATTGCAAGAATATTAGAGTCTTTTGCAATTTGGATTTTCATACAAACTAATGATAAGCACTGGCTTAAGGGAAGCTTTAAGCAATATTTTTCTTTTAGTAAAAATTTGTTCATTAATGTAATGAAAATGTCACTTCCGGTTATGGTAACTGAATCGATATGGTCAGGTTCGATGGCACTGATTTTTGCAGCATATGGGATGATAGGAACGGTTGCTCTAGCTACGGCACAAATTGCAAATGTAGCCACCGAGATGTTGCAGTGCTTTTATTTTGGCGTTGGCAATAGCACAGCGATGATTATTGGCGAATATGTGGGTAAAAAAGAGTTGGACTCTGCTAATGAGAGTGGCTATAAAGCTTTACGACTGACATGGATTTTAAATGTAATTTTAGGAGTGATATTGGCAATGATCGCAAAACCAATCACTGGTTTTTATGATTTCAATCCTGAAACAAATGCACTTATTATCAAGACTATAACAGTTATGGCTGTCGTAATGGCTCCGAAGATGATAGCATATATGTATATCGTTGGTATTTTAAGAGCTGGTGGTGATACAGTATTTTGTATGAAACTTGAGATTATCTTTACATTGTTTCTCCAGGTTCCTATGGCATTCTTTGGAGTTCTAGTATTAAAATTAAGTTTACCAGGCGTAATAGCCCTCAGTGCGATCGGCGAAATAATAAGGGTATTTATTGTTAGAAAGAGATTTAAATCGGGTGTATGGCTTAATGAAGTCATATGATTTTTATATGTGTGGATTGAGAAACTGTTGGTAAAAAATGATCGTTTGTGTTAAACTAATTTTATGGTTTAAATTTGAATAAAATTAATGTGATGGAGAAAATATCATGATGAGAACCCATAAAGGTTTAAAAATTTGGCAAAAAATTTTAATTGCTCTTCTGGTACTGGTTATAGGTGCTGGTATGGGCGCTTATATTTATGTTAATCATATGCTTGACAATCTTGATAAGATTGACGTTGATAAGGACAAATTAGGCATTGTAGATGTAGACGGTTATGTTAACTTTCTGGTCATGGGTGTTGATAGTAGAGATATGAATGACTTCAAGGGTAGCAGAACAGATGCCCTAATTTTAGTTAGCCTTGAAGAAAAAACTAACAAAGTAAAACTTACGTCTATTTACAGAGACACTATGCTTAAGATGGGTAATACAGATAAGTATGACAAAATTACCCATGCATTTGCATATGATGGTCCTGCAAATACAGTCAAATCAATTAATCAGGCAATGGATCTCAATGTCGACAAGTTTGTTGTAATCAATTGGAAGACCGTTGTTGATATGGTTAATGCTGCTGGAGGAGTAACTCTTGATATAGAAGATTATGAAATAGATGAAATGAACCGATGTACTGAGGAGACGGCTAGAGTAGTGGGTAATGGCGAGTATACACCTATTACTAGCCCAGGCAAACAGACTGTTGATGGTTATCAGGCTGTTGGATATGGTCGTATGAGGAATGGCGTCGGAGACGATATTAAAAGAACTGAAAGAATGAGAATAGTAATAGAATCTCTTCTGAACAAATTAAAGAAATCATCCCCTAAGAAAATAGATAAGGTTTTGAAAACTACTATGCCACTTATTAAAACTAATATAGGTAAAGGGGACATTTTCTCCCTTGCTGCGAGGATACCTAATTTTAAGGTAACTAAAAGCGATAGTTTCCCATACAATTATACTGGAGGCATGATAGATGGGGCGTATTATCTTATTCCAGATACTTTGAGAGAAAGCGTTGTTAAATTACACAAAAAAGTTTTTGGACAGAAGGATTATAAGCCATCGCAAAAGGTTAGACGTATCAGCGAGAAAATTGAAGATATTTCAAATGGTGGTAACTATGTGGTAGATCCTACTATTACTCCGCCTGAAAATACTGAGAATGAGAATGAAAATAATGTCGATGAGGAGAAGCCTCAACCACAACCTGATGTTACAAAGCCGAATACAGAGCCAGATCAGAAGCCTGATCCTCAGCCACAGCCTTCTCCTGAGCCTGAACCAGAGAAGCCACCAGAAGAACCACCTACCCCATCACCAGGAGATAACCCGCCAAATCCTGCGGGATAAAAAATAATTATTTTGAAGTTTATTTTGTTTAAATATATTCTAGTTAAAAATATTTTGGAGGTTATTAAAAATGGCAAAAGCGAAGATTGATTTTTCTTCAGATGATGTCAGACATAGATATAGACATACATCTTCTCACATACTGGCACAGGCAGTTAAGAAGATTTGGCCAGAAGCAAAACTTGCAATTGGACCAGCTATAGACAATGGATTTTATTATGATATAGATATGGAGCATAGGATAACAGAGCAGGATCTTCTTAAAATACAAAAGGAAATGAAGAAGATTATCCAGGCTAATTATCCAATTGAAAGATTTGAGTTGCCGAGGGAAGAGGCAATTGAGTTTGAAAGAAAATCTGGAGAGGATTATAAGGTTGAACTTATTGAAGATTTACCCGATGGAGAAGTAATTTCCTTTTATAAACAGGGAGATTTTGTTGACTTATGTGCAGGTCCACATATGGATTCAACGGGACAAATTAAGGCAATTAAGTTAACTTCAGTTGCAGGAGCATACTGGAGAGGCAATGAAAAGAATAAGATGTTACAAAGAATTTATGGTACATCTTTCCCAAGTCAAGCAGAACTTGATGAACATTTGGCTAAAATCGAAGAAGCGAAAAAAAGAGACCATAGGAAGATTGGTAGGGAGATGGATTTGTTTGCCCTCTATGACGAAGGGCCAGGATTCCCATTCTTTATGCCTAAGGGTATGATTTTAAGAAACCAATTGGAAAATTTTTGGAGAGAGGAACATGCAAAACGAGGCTATGAAGAAATTAAAACACCTCTTATTCTAAATGAGCAGCTTTGGAGAACCTCTGGACACTGGGATCACTATAAAGATAACATGTATTTTACAAAAATTGATGATGAAGACTATGCTATTAAGCCTATGAATTGTCCAGGATCTATGCTTGCTTATAAGAGAAAGATGCATTCATACAGAGATTTACCTATAAGGCTTGCGGAAATGGGACAGGTTCATCGTCATGAATTATCAGGTGCACTACATGGCCTAATGAGGGTTAGAACTTTTACTCAAGATGATGCACATATTTTCATGTTGCCAGAACAGGTAAAAGATGAAATACTTGGAGTTGTCAATTTTATAGATGATGTTTATACTTTGTTCGGATTCAAGTATCATGTGGAACTTTCTACAAGACCTGAAGATTCTATGGGAACTGATGAAGAGTGGGATATGGCTGAAAACGCACTTAAAGAAGCTATTGATGCTAAGGGAATACCGTATTTGATAAATGAAGGCGATGGAGCTTTTTATGGCCCAAAGCTAGATTTTCATCTTGAAGATTCTCTTGGTAGAACATGGCAGTGTGGCACTATACAACTTGATATGCAGATGCCTCAAAGATTCGATTTGACCTATGTTGGTAGTGATAACAAAAAACATAGACCTGTTATGATTCACAGAGTTATTTTTGGCTCTATAGAAAGATTTATAGGTATACTAATAGAACATTTCGCAGGTAAATTCCCACTTTGGCTTGCACCTGTTCAGGTGAAGGTTTTGACAGTAGCGGAGGCTTTTACTGATTATGCAGAAGATGTATCTAGTAAACTTGACGAAGCTGGCTTAAGGGTTGAAAAAGATTTCAGAAATGAAAAAATTGGATATAAACTAAGGGAAGCTAGGAATCAGAGAGTTAACTATATACTGATAATTGGTGAGAGAGAAAAAGATTCAAATACAGCTACAGTAAGATCCGCAAAACTGGGAGAGCTTGGAGAAATGAAGGTTGATGCACTTTGTCAAAAACTAGCGGCAGAAGTTGCGAACAAGGATATCTAGCAAGATAATAAACTTTTAATTAAGGGGATAAATGGAAACAATACAAATACAAAATAAGAAGAAGCGAAATAAGGGACCGATTATATTTTTTGCTATAGTAGGATTGCTAATTTTGATTGTTTTGTTGTTGAATGTAACATCTACAAAGAAACATGCTAAATACAATCCGCTTAACTCTTCTGATGATTTCCCCAAACTTGATGTAGAAGGGAAGTATATAGGCAGGCTTTACGTTGAAGGTGAGATTGGGGATGGAGAAGGCGGTGTCTTTGATGAGAAGGGTACATATTTTCACGCAGAGACTTTAAACGCTATTGACCAAATGATCGAAGATAAGAATAATAAAGGTCTGTATATATATGTAAATTCTCCAGGAGGTAGTGTCAGTACTAGCGATGAGTTATATTTGAAAATCAAGGAGTATCAAGAAAAAACTGGAGGGAAAAGACCTGTTGTAGCTTATTTTGATGATATGGCAGCATCTGGAGGTTATTATATTTCTGCACCTGCTGACAAAATAGTCGCAAATCGTAACTGTTGGACGGGCTCAATAGGAGTGACCGTAGGCAATATGTATGATGCAACGGGACTCTTGGAAAAACTTGGCATAAGAGCGAAGGCTATAACTTCTGGACCTAATAAGGCCATGGGTGATCCTCTTAGCGGCCTGACAAAAGAGCAGGAGGATATTTTTCAGAGTTTGGTAGACGAAGCATACGAACAATTTGCAACAATTGTCTCAGAGGGCAGAGGCATGGATATTAAGACTGTTAAAAAACTTGCGGATGGGCGTATATATACAGCGAAACAGGCTCTTGAAAATGGACTGGTAGATAAGATAATGACAGAAGAAGATGCTGATGAATATTGCCTCAGCTTAGTTAATGATAAGGATGTTACTATTCAGGACATTGTATTTGAAAGAGAAGAAACATTGTTTGGTTTATTGACAAGTAAGATTTTTGAAAAAAAAGAAGATGCGATAGATAGGATTGCAAAAGAAGTTGTAGCAGGTAGCGGTAAATTCAGCATCTCTTATCTTGCACCGATAGAAAAACACTAATAGAAATTAGTATAATGTTTTCAGTACTGATAAATTTCTGATAAAGGTTGAATAATAAGAAAATATTTTAGAACTTTTATTAAAAACTATTGACATGTATCAACTGGTTTTGGTAGAATAGCATAGTGTTAAGTCATACTACTTGACACGGGAGGTATGTGAATGCTTGACAAAGTTACCGAAACCAGTCTTTTATTTGATTTTTATGGGAATCTTTTGACGGAAAATCAGAGAAATGTAATGAGTCTATACTATAACGAGGATTTTTCTTTAGCTGAGATTGCCGAAACAAATAAGGTCTCAAGACAGGCTGTTCATATTTCTCTAAAGAACGCTGAGAAATCTCTTAATGAATACGAAAAAAAACTGGGGCTTTTGAGTCGATGGCTTAATAATCTGAAAATTATCGATGAGATTCATTCTGATCTTAGCAGTATATATGCTTTCGATTCTGAATTGCTGGGGGAAAATATCAAGTATGCTATAGAAGATGCCTTAGCAAAGCTTGAAGAAATAGAGTAGGTTTATATGCTCAGACAAGTATTAACTTTTAGTACAAAGGAGAACTAGATGGCATTTGAAAGTCTATCGGATAAGTTGCAGAATGCTTTTGACAAACTAAAGGGCAAGGGCGTAATAACTGAAAAAGACATAAATGATGCGATGAGAGAAGTCAAACTTGCTCTGCTTGAAGCTGATGTAAATTTTAAAGTTGTAAAGGACTTTGTTGCAGCCGTTAAAGAAAAGGCTATGGGTTCAGAGGTTATGCAAAGTTTGACACCGTCTCAACAGATAATCAAAATTGTTGATGCAGAACTTGTACAACTTCTTGGTGGTACAGCTAGCAAATTGACATATTCACCTTCGGGCTTCAGCACATATATGTTAGTCGGTCTTCAGGGCACCGGAAAGACTACTACAGCAGGGAAACTTGCAAATTTTTTAAAACAAAGTGGCAAGAAACCAATGCTATGTGCATGTGATATTTATAGACCTGCAGCAATAGATCAACTTGAAATTGTCGGAAAGAATGTAAACACACCCGTGTTTGTTGATCGGGAAAACCGAGATCCTGCAAAGATTGCACTATCTGCTAAAGAGGAAGCCCAACGAAAAGGTTGCAATGTGCTAATTGTTGATACCGCAGGTCGACTTCAAATTGACGAAGAACTCATGGATGAACTTGTTCATATAAAGAGTACAATCAAACCTCATGAAATTCTTTTGGTTGTTGATGCATTAACGGGGCAGGATGCAGTTAATGTTGCTGACGGATTCAACAAAACATTAGGTGTAGATGGCATAATAATGACCAAGATGGACGGTGATTCCAGGGGTGGTGCAGCACTTTCAACAAAGAAAGTAACAGGAAAGCCAATTAAGTTTATCGGTACAGGAGAAAAGCAGGACGCACTTCAGGTTTTTCATCCTGAAAGGATGGCAAGTAGGATTCTCGGCATGGGAGATATGCTTTCTCTTATCGAAGAAGCTGAGAAAACTTTTGACGATGAACAAGCCGCCAAGATGGAGAAAAAACTCAAGAAGAATCAATTTACTCTTGAAGATTTTCTGGAACAGATGGGTCAAGTCAAAAAAATGGGCGGTATTTCTAAAATTTTGGATATGCTTCCAGGGATGAACAAATCTCAGATGCAAGGAATCAACATAGAAGAAAGTGAAAAAGAGTTTCGTGCAATGGAAGCGATTATTCAATCAATGACAATTAAGGAGCGACGGGATCCAAGTCTCCTGAATGCAAGTCGCAGGAGAAGGATTGCTGCAGGTTCAGGAAGAAGTGTTAAGGAAATTAATCAATTGATTAAGAAGTATAATGATGCAAAGAAGATGCTTAAGCAATTCCAAAATCCGTCTGCACTTAAAAGAAACAAGATGTTCCGAGGTTTGGTGTAAATCTCAAAACTCATAGGGATATATAATTTAAAAGATATGATAATATGGAAGGAGAAATTATGGTAAAGATTAGACTTAAGAGAATGGGAGCGAAGAAAAAACCATTTTACAGAGTTGTTGTTGCTGATTCAAGAAGATCAAGGAATGGTAAATTTATCGAAGAGATAGGATATTACAATCCTATGACTGATCCTGTTGATATTAAAATCGATGCTGAAAAAGCACAAAAATGGATTTCAACCGGGGCACAACCAACGGAGATTGTGAAGAGCCTTATGAAAAAATCCGGTGTTATTCAGTAAGAAAGTGGTGCTTTAAATGACTAATTTGGTAGAAGCAATTGCTAAATCCTTAGTCGACGAGCCAAAGAGAGTATCTGTAAGTCAAGAGGAAACTTCCCATGGGAATATCATTACGCTAAAAGTAGCACCAAATGATATGGGAAAAGTTATCGGCAAACAGGGCAGAATTGCAAAAGCTCTGAGGACCGTTGTAAAGGCAGCAGCTATTCGCAGAAACGAAAAAGTTACTGTAGAAATAGAATCAATAGAAGATTAGATATTAATTTAAAAATGAATTAGGGGGCCGGGCCGATACTACAAGAAATCGCCCAGGCTCTATTTCATAATATGAGAATAATATGGATAGACTAATAAAAATTGGTAAAATTGTATCGCCTCATGGTATAAAGGGGCAGATAAAAGTGTACAATTATTCTCGAAGAGATCGCTTTGAAGACATTTCAGAAATAACCATAGATAAAGAAACTTTTAATATTGAAAGTATAACTTCTGTTAAGCATATGGTAATTTTAAAAGTACATGGTATTGATGACAGAAACTCTGCAGAAGCGCTTCGAGGCAAGGATATATTTATGGATGAAAAATATCTTGACGAATTGAAGGAAGATGAATATTTGATACGTGACTTGATAGGGCTTGATGTATTTAGAGATGAATCTTCCTCAATAGGGAAGGTCATAGATGTTTTACAATATGGTCCATCCGATACATACGAAATTAAGATGAATAACGGCAAGATGGCATATATACCTGCTGTGAAAGAGTTTATTAAAGACGTAGACTTAGAAAAAGGCATTACAATAGAAACAATACCAGGGTTGATAGATGATGAATTTTAATATATTGACACTTTTTCCAGAAATGTTTGTGCCTCTAAAAACAAGCATGATAGGACGTGCATCAGAAAATGGTTTACTGAATATTAATCTTATAAATCCTAGGGATTATTCAAATGATAAGCACAAAAAAGTTGATGATTATCCATTCGGAGGTGGCCAGGGTATGGTGATGATGCCACAACCTTTATTTGATTGCATTAGAAATAATTCTCTTCAATATTCTAAAATCTATTATATGTCACCTCGTGGAGCAATTTTAGACTATAATAAAATCAGAGAAATATCTTGCCTTTCTGAGGCCACTATTTTGTGTGGGCATTACGAGGGAGTAGATCAACGTGTGCTTGATGAATTTGATATTGAGGAAATTTCAATTGGCAATTATATCCTGACAGGCGGAGAACTTGCTGCAATGGTATTGGTTGATGCAGTTTCTAGGATGATTCCTGGGGTTCTATCTGGTGAGGAATCTGCTTTAGAAGAAAGCATATATTCAGGCCTTTTGGAATACGACCAATACACTCAACCTAGGGAATATGAAGATTCAAGAGTTCCTGAAGTTTTGTATGGAGGGAATCATGCTCTTATTAAGCTTTGGAAACTTGAAGAATCTATGAAAATTACGCTCGAAAGAAGACCAGAACTGTTAAGGAAGTTTTTGCAAGATGAAAATAATTGGAAATCACGTTCTAAAGCTGAGAAGAAAGTGATGGAAAAATATCTTCAATTGTTATAAAATGATTGTAACAATGGGGAGATTGAGATGAGTAGAAAAAAAACTATAATAATTATATATGTTTTTCTTTTGATTTTTTTGTATTTAATTATATATGTTTTGCCAAATCTTATTGTAAGTCTTAAGTCAAGTTATGCTGTGCAATACGGCGAAATTGAGGTCTCTCAGAACGCGAATGGGCTTATTGTGAGGGAAGAAAATGTTTACACTGCTACATCAAGTGGAAAGGCTAATTATCTAATTGGTGACGATGATCTTGTTAGAGTAGGCACTAAGATTATAGACCTTGAGGGTGGAAAAAAAGAGGCTGATGAGGAACTTTTAAAGCTATCTAAAAAAGTTAAAGCTGTCTCTGTGCCAACGGGAGATTATACTGCACAGTATGATGGCCTGGTGGCATATTATTGTGATGGATATGAATCGAAAATAAGACCTGAAAGCATTGACAAAATTTCTGAGGATACAGTCAAAAGTATCGAAGATAAATCTGTTGTAAATTTAAAAAGAAGGGAAATTGCCGCAAAAGAACCTGCTTTTAAGATTGTGAACAGATCACATTGGAATTTAGTGTGTTTTTTGAAAAGCAACCCTAATATAGTTTATACGGAAGGCAAGGGGATTAGAGTTGTAATTGAAGGGGCAGGGGGTAAATCATCTCTTCTTATGACAGTTGATTCAGTTTTTAAAAATAAGAAAACTGGAAAAACTAAGCTGGTACTCACTTCAGATAGATACTATAACGGAATGACATCAGATAGGAAAGTTAAAGTAACTTTGGTGGACAGCATAAACAAAGGTCTTGTTATTAAAAATACGAGTATAATTAGCAATAAAAAGGGGCAAAAAGGAGTTATGGTGAAGAACAAGGTCGGCGATTTTGTGTTTAAACCCATTTCGATAATAGTGACAGATGGCGAAAATTCAGTGGTTGCTAACAAAGTGTTTTTTGATAAAAATGGAAAGGCCGTAGATACAATCGTTACATACGATATTATTTTGACTAGACCATAGAAATGTAAATATATAATCGGAGTTTTATGGAGGTTATGGAATGAGTATAAAGAACAATATTCAGATGATTAATGACGATATTTCGAATTTTGCACATGAGTCGCAAAGATCGGCAAGTGATGTTAAACTCATTGCAGTTACCAAGCTTCACAGTCCAGAAGAGATAAACGAGGCAATTGAATGTGGAGTTACCGATATCGGCGAAAACAAGGTACAAGAAATACAAGAAAAATATGACAAAGTTGAAAAGGTAAATTGGCATTTAATTGGACATTTACAGAGAAATAAGGTAAAATATATCATAGATAAAGTTTATATGATTCATTCAGTTGACTCGCTTAAAATTGCCGAAGAGATCAACAAAAGAGCTGAGCAACATGGCATTATGATGAAAATACTGATTCAGGTTAATGCGGAAGGCGAGGAAAGCAAATTTGGAATTAATCCAAGTGAACTTGACGATTTGATTTCAGATATTCACGAAAAATGCGATAATATTGAAATATGTGGACTTATGGCTATAGCTCCATTTTATGATAATCCTGAGGATGCACGACCTTGTTTTAAGACTGTAAAATCTTTGTTTGACAAGTATAAGGATGATGATAGGGAGAGGGTTAATTTTACTACATTATCTATGGGGATGTCGGGAGATTTCAAGCAGGCTATTTATGAGGGTGCAACCCATGTTAGAATTGGAACAGCTATTTTTGGAGCAAGAGACTACAGGTAGAATCTTATATTTTTAAAATAATATAAACAGGAGTTAAGGAGATAGAATTATGGGTTTTTCAGATTCAATTAAGAAATTTATAGGTATTGAAGAGGATGAGGTTTTTGTGCCTGAAGATGAAATCGCAGCGGCTAAAGAAGATATTCTTTTAAGCAAGAAAAATAATGGTATAGAGAGAAAATCTATATCAGAAACTATATCCACAAGCAATCCGTATAAAAATAATAGCAAGAGGTTTTCGACTGCTAATACAAGTGCATTCAAGCTTGTTGTAATCGAGCCTAAGTCGTTTGATGAATGCCCTAGGCTTGTTGACAGTCTTATGAGTAAGAGACCTATTATTGTAAACCTTGAAAAATTGGATCAGGAACTTGGGCGAAAGATTTTTGACTTCCTTAATGGAGCTACTTATGCGCTTAAGGGAAACGTTAGAAAGGTTACAAATAGTATTTTTATTTTTACACCTTCAAATGTAGATATTAATGGAGAAGAACCATCAGGAGATGTAGATTTTGGCTTTGAGCCAAAAGACAAGAATCCGTGGAGATAGGTTAGGAGATATATATTGACTTTAGCATTGATAATTGTCTCTTGGATATATAGATTGTTTTACTGGGCACTTATAGGCAGAGCTCTTATGAGTTTTATGCAGGCTGATTATGATAGTCCTATTACGAAAATATATCAATTCTTGGTTCAGGTTACTGAAATTATCGTATCACCTTGTAGAGAACTTTTGTATAAACTCGGAGTTAGAACGGGACCATTTGACTTTTCTATTTTGGTTGCCTTCATTGCTCTTAGAATAGTATATCGCCTAATTGCAACTATACTGATTGGAAGCTGGGGACATCTAGCATTACTGTAGTTTTTAGAGGTTTTTCATGATAGCACCTATTGATATTGAGAAGAAAGATTTTAGCAAATCTTTAAATGGATATAACAAAGATGAGGTCGATAACTTCCTCAATCATATTATAATAGATATTGAGGAATATCAGAAAACGATTGCAAAACTTCAATCTGAACAGGAGTTGTTGAGGCAGCAGTTGTCGGAATATAATAAACAGCAATCTAGTCTGACTGAGACATTGGCTTCGGCGAAAAATTTGTTAGCGGATATATCTGATAGTGCTGAAAAACGGGCGGCATTGATTTTAAAGAGTGCAGAGACTGAAGCAAACACAATCGTTAGTGATGCTAAACTTTCCGTTGCAAATAGCACAAAAGAGATGGAAATGCTTAGAAGCCAAATAAAACATTTTAGAGAACGATACAAAAAAATGTTGCAGGATGAACTTAGCAGTTTCCAGGAAGATAGCACGATTTTTATTAATGAAATTGATCAAGCTTTTATACCTGCATCCATGTCAGTCGAAGAATCATCAATATATAATAGGAACAGAAATTCTGAAATGTCGACAACAAAACTTACGCAAGGTAAAGCCCCAAAATCAAAGGAAAAGAATCAAATTGATTTTTCATCATTAAACGATAATAAAGAAACTAAGATACTTTGAAATAACGGGGGATTCCCCGTTATTTGTTTATAGCAAAGTATTATATTTATAAGTAGATAGACTTACCTTAATACATGAGTTAATTTTAGGAATAGGTATACAATGAAAAAAACAACTAGTAAATTATCATCAAGGACAAATTATATATTCGCAATTGGTTTAATTTTAGTTATTTTATTGGTTGATTTTTATACAAAGTATATAGTCAGAAATGATGTCAGATTTATTAAAGGAGTTCCTCTTATACCAAATCTTCTTAATTTAATCTATGTAAAAAATGAGGGTGCTGCATTTAGCATGCTTAGTGGATATAGAATAGCATTGATAATAATCTCATCTTTAGCAATAATACTTGGGATTTACGCTATAACCAGATTATACAGAAACAACAAAATAATAATTTTGGCTGTATCAATGGTGATTGCGGGAGGAATAGGGAATCTGATAGATAGAATATTTTTTGGCTTTGTGACGGATATGATTAGCCTTTCTTTTTTTCCTCCAGTTTTTAATGTTGCGGATATATCGGTTACTCTTGGATGTATAATATTAATCATATACATTATAGCATTTGATTCATCTAATGAAAGACCATGAGGGTGATCCAATGAGGCTTGATGTTAAACTTGCACAAATGTTCCCAACTATATCAAGGAATAGATGGCAGAGATTCATATCTGAAGGAGTCGTAAGTGTAAATGGTTGCCCGACGACAGATAAAGATAGAAAGTTAATAATTACGGATTCAGACAAAATTATTTTGTTGGATAAAAATATTGTCAAAAATGTGGATAATGAAGTTGGATTACTAGAGCCCATTAAGTTAGATTTAGATATAATATACGAAGATGAATACCTTATGGTTGTTAATAAGCCTAGAGGACTTGTGGTTCATCCAGGGGCTGGAACCTCTGAACCTACTCTTGCGAACGGTATTTTGTACCACTGTGGAGACAATCTTTCGGATCTTGGGGGCAATGATAGACCAGGAATTGTTCATAGAATCGATAAAGATACTAGTGGACTTTTGATGATAGCGAAAACCAACAGCATCCATGAGGCTTTAAAAAAACAACTAAGCAATCATTCTATTAGCAGAGTATATATCGCCTTGGTTCATGGAAAGTTTAATGAAAAAACAGGATATATAGATTATCCTATTATGAGAGATCACAAGAATCGTATAAAAAAAATAGCTCTAGATAGGAATAAACAGCAGTATTTATTAAAGTGTAGAAATGAGAATGTGAGTAGCATTACTGAGTATTCGAATTTTATTAAAAGCGTTGGTGCCAGGGAAGCTTATACAAGTTATGAAGTTATGTCTAGTTTCAAGGATTTTTCGTTATTGCGCTGTAGATTGAAAACTGGACGTACACACCAAATAAGAGTGCATATGGCTTCAATTGGGCATCCGATAGTAGGAGATCCGCTTTATGGGCTAAAAAAAACGCCATGGAGAGAAGATGGACAGATGCTGCATGCTGCCTTACTAGGTTTTATTCATCCAATAAGAGAAGAATTCCTTGAATTCTCGGTTTCTCCACCTGAGGACTTTCAAGCGAAAATATCTAAAATAATAAATAGGTCAAAATGATAAAATAGGTCAAAATGATAAAAAAAGAGGCCTAAGCCTCTAGTTTTACCGGTACTACGAGTTAAATGCAGGATAGCCGGATTTTGTAATTAAATTTGATTCCTTTACATGAAATTTACAGAATTATATTTTTTTAATGTGACTGATACAACTTGAACAAATGTATCGATTTTTAAAAAATTTTAGTTTTTTAGAACTATTACAAATCTCACAGCTATTTTTCATACTTCCTCCTTTATTAGATTTTATTCCGGTAATTAAATGATAATATTTCGTGCTTATGCAGGCAATATATAAGGCTGAAACTGTATAATTTGAGTATTTAAATGTAACATATTGATATGAGGAGGTAATATCGCTATTATGTTTGACAATTTTGTTCTTACAAGCAATCCAGTAAAAATTGCAGGTTATGACTTTCCTTGCGAGGATCCTGATGCTATTATGCTTATTATCCATGGCATAGGAGAGTACGCAGGAAGATATAGCAGAATGGCAAAGGCTCTTTCGGAAAAACACATCAAAGTATATTCTATGGACTTACCAGGGCATGGGATCTCTGGTGGTGTTAGGGGTGATGCTGCACCTCGAATAGAGGTTTTGAATTGCATAGATAAACTTATAAAATTTGCAAAAGAAAAATTTCCAGACAAACCTATAGTTCTCTATGGGCATAGTATGGGCGGAAATATTGCTTTAGATTATAAATATCGTGGAAATCTATCAGATGTGCCTTCTGCCTTCATTATATCAGCGCCGTGGATTCGACTTGTGAGACATGTGCCAAAGCCTCTGTATTTAGCTATCAAAGCAGGTTCAAAGCTAATGCCAAAAGCAAGAATGAAGTCTGAATGTGATGAAAAAGTATTGGGCAATCTAATTTATGTTAAACCATATGCAAGCAATCCATTGGTACATGGGTATATTACGATGCGATGTGCATATGAGGGCTTTGAAATTGGAACTGCCATTGAAAATGGTACCTGGGTGGATTATGGCAAGAGCGCTGGCAAACCTTTCCTCCTTATGCAGGGAACGGCTGACAAATTATGTGATGTTAGAGGTGCAAGAGCGTTGGCACAACAAAATAATGGCAAGCATGAATTCGAATACATCGAATGGCCGGATTATTATCATGAAATTCATAATGGGAATATGGTAGAAACCGGAGATCAGGTTATAGAGAAAATCGGAGAATTTATTGTCAATAAAGTTATAAATAAATAGTTGACAATAAAAGTGCAATAGGTATAAATTGAATTTTAAATTACATAATTATTTGATGAATATTTTATGTGATAAATTTTGAGGGTCATTATGATTGAAGATAGGAACCCTATTGAGTTTGATAATCTCAAATCAACAAAAGAATATGAAATTCTTATGATGAGATATGATTCAGCTATTAGGGAAGTTGCAACCAAACTTGAAATTTTAAATAACGAATTGTCTTTGGTAAGGGATGAGAGCCCTATATCGTCGATTCAATCTAGACGAAAGAAAGATTCCAGTATTTTTGAAAAATTAGTTAGGCAAGGGAACGAAATTTCGCTGAAATCTATAGAGGAGAATCTAAATGATGTCGCTGGGATAAGGGTAATTTGTTCTTTTGTTGATGACATCTATAGAGTTGCAAGGATGCTTGCTCGTCAAGACGATATAAAGGTTGTAATGATAAAGGATTACATAAAGAAGCCAAAGCCTAACGGATATAGAAGTTACCACATGATTGTGGAGATTCCGGTTTTCTTTTCAAATGAGAAAAGACCAATGAGAGTGGAAGTTCAAATAAGGACTGTTGCAATGAACTTTTGGGCAAGCCTAGAGCATCAGATTAAGTATAAGCACAATGTTAAAGAAGCTGAAAGAATCGGCAGAGATCTCAAGGATTGTGCTGACACTATTGCAAATACAGATCTTAGGATGCAAAAAATCAGGGAAGCACTTAAGAGTGATGCGGAATATATGGAGTAACCCAAATTGTCTTATTATTTTTAAAAATTACCATACCAGGTTTAGCACCATTCGGTTTCTTGACATATTTAATTTCGGTATAGTCAACCGGAACATTTTCAGATGATTTTCCCTTACTGTGGTAGGCTGCAATGCTTGCTGCAGTTTTTATTTCATTAGGAAAATCTTTTTCGATTACAGAAAGGTCAACTCCCTGTGTCTGTAGGACTACGTGAGAACCTGGTATATCCTTCGTGTGAAACCATATGTCAGATTTTGAAGCCATTTTCAGTGATAAAACATCATTTTCCTTGTTATTTCGACCAACTATTATCCTTCTTCCAGAATCGAGATCAAACACAAGGGGATTATTTATTTTACCATTTGATATTGAACCTTTTGATGGTTTTGATTTATGTGATTTTCGTTTACTATCACGTATTCTCAAATATCCTTCATCGATAAGCTCTTCTTTAATATCTTCAATTTGTCTCATTTCACTTGCTCTATTTAAATGATCGATAACGGTATCAATGTATAAGATTTCATCATTGACACTATCTATCATTGGTTGCTTCTCCTTGATAGTGTTCATAGCCTTACCATATTTCTTGAAATAATTTTGAGCATTCTCGCTGGGGGAGAGCCTTGGATCGAGCTTAATGTCAACTTTTGAATTATCATAATAGTTGACTATACATACCGTCTTCTTACCTTTCTTTATATTATGAAGGTTAGCGGTTAATAGTTCGCCATATAACCTTAGGTGATCAGATTGTTTTGCTTTCAATACGTCTTCTTGCATCCTTTGTAGTTTAAGACCAAGCTTTTCTCGAACTGAATTAATTCTCTTTAGAATATTTGATTTAGCTTGCTGCATAGAATTTGTTTCTTTTTTGTGCTCAAAAAAATAATCTATAGCAGCACTGGGTGAATTAAAAGATTTAATGGGAGAAAGAATACTATCCATAGAAACTACGTGAAAATCTATCAACTTCTTGCCATTTGAATAGACCTTGGTTTCTGCACTCATAGATTCAATTTGACATGCAATGTCCTTAAGCATGTTAAATCCCGATTTACATATACATTCAGCAACCTTTGGCGAGATTCCTCCGACCTTATTCATTATGTCATTTGCATCATCCCAATTAACAGAGACAGCATGATCGATATCAGCGTGATTTGACTCTTCATCATTAACAGATAATCCTAAAAATTCTTTAAACCCTGTTTTGCCTTGCGACGGAGGATAACTGTACAATAGCCCTGGAAGAATCTGCCTTGCTCTGTTCACATCGATAGAAATCCTTTTTATGCTATCAATAATTCTTCCATCATTTAGATTGATTAGAATTATATTGCTATGTTTCCCCATAACTTCAAAAATCAGCCTCTTTGAGACCGTAAAGCCGAGCTCATCGAGAACCTGGAAATCAATTTCAATTATTCTTTCTGAATTTTTTTGTGCAATTCGACTTATCCTTCCACCCTGAATGTGCTTCCTTAAGATCATACAAAATATAGGTGGTTGCTGTGGATTTTCGAATTCTCTTTGTGTGAGACAGATGTGGGGGGCATTACCTGAGGCAGATGCATAGAGCTTGAAACGGCCGTCTTTTGTGTGAATTACAAAAATAAGGCTATCGCTTTCCGGCTGATAAACTTTTTCGATCTTGCCGAGAGTCAGTTGTTTAGATAATTCTTCAGAAATTGCCCAGGTCATTATGCCGTCAAATGCCATTATACATCCTCCTAAATATTTGATTTTAATGTGATTCTCAAAATTACTTTAACCTATAAGCACAATTGGAATTTTATCATAAGATTGGTTATAATTAAAGATAGTTAATGTGAGGAGGGAGTAAAATGATTAAAAGCATGACAGGATATGGTCGAGGAGAGGTCAAAACTAAGGATTATCATATATTGGTTGAACTTAAAAGTGTTAATCACAAATATAGCGACTTTACATTCAGAATGCCTAAGACTTTCTTATTTGCAGAAGAGAAAATGAGAAAAACTATTAGGCAAAAACTGCATAGAGGAAAAGTGGACGTGATGATGACGGTCGAAAATCTATCAGACAAGGAATTTGAAGTTCGTGTAAATACCAAACTTGCCAAAGAGTATATTGAAAAAATGGAAATTCTATGTGAAGCTTGCAATATCAAGGAAAGACCAGGGATTGATCTGATTACTAAGCTCCCAGATGTTATGATAGCTATGCCACTTGAGAAGAATCAGGATGAGCTTCTAGCTATAATAATTGAAGCCACTGAAGAAGCAACAAAACAGCTCGATGAGATGAGGATGAAAGAAGGCAAGGTTTTGGCTGACGATTTAAATTTCAGGGCTGGAAATTTAAAACAAATAGTTGAAGAAATGGCTCCACTAGCTGAAGAAACTCCTGAGATATATAGAGACAAACTTTCAGAGAGAATTAATAAACTGATTGAAAAAAGCGGGATTAGTGATACATACCTATCTGAGGAAAGGATAGCTACAGAGGTGGCAATTTTTGCAGACAAAGTTAACGTTGACGAAGAACTTACAAGGTTGAAAAGTCATATATTACAGATAACTAATTTAACCAAACTTGATAATTCTACTGATGGAAGTGTTGGGAAAAAACTCGATTTCCTGGCCCAGGAGCTGAATAGAGAAGCTAACACAATTGGTTCAAAGGCTAATAATCTAGAACTTACTAATCTCGTACTCAAGGCAAAGGCTGAGATTGAGAAAATTAGGGAACAGGTGCAAAATATAGAGTAATTTCTGCGAAAAACTTGTGTTCATACACAGAAAAGTGCAAAACGCTTTGATAGAGATGCATAAAAAATCTATCTGAATTTTGATTCTATATCTTTATTTTGAATAAAAAATGTGATATAATTACGCTCGTTGTGTTGTTTTTTCGAGATTTTTTATTTTAATAACACAATATGTAAAATAAAATGAAAGGATAAAACTATATGGAGAAAGAAAAACAAATAGGGGAATTTAAACCCTTTATTCCTGCTGACAGGGTTGTACCTGAATTTACCGCTATGTCAATTATCATCGGTATATTTCTTGCGGTTCTTTTTGGTGCAGCTAATGCCTATCTTGGTCTGAAAGTTGGAATGACAGTTTCAGCATCTATACCTGCAGCTGTAATTTCGATGGGAATTATACGAGTTATTTTAAAAAGAGATTCTATTTTAGAAAATAATATGGTTCAGACCATAGGTTCTGCAGGAGAGTCACTTGCAGCGGGTGCTATTTTTACGTTACCAGCTGTATTCATGTGGGCGCAAGACGGCATAGGAACCGTTCCATCCTACACTGTTATTGCATGCGTCGCTATCGCAGGAGGTTTGCTTGGAATTGTATTCATGATTCCGCTTAGAAAAGCGCTCATTGTAAAGGAGCATGGAACATTACCATACCCTGAAGGAACAGCTTGTGCCGAGGTTCTTATTGCCGGAGAAGAGGGAGGTACTAAGGCAAGCACAGTATTTGCAGGTCTTGGAATTGCGGCTGTATATAAATTCATAGCTGATGGAATGAAGCTCTTCCCAAGTGAAGTTGATTATGAAGTGAAGGCGATACCAGGGGCAGGAATCGGTATGGACGTCCTACCTGCACTGGCAGGCGTAGGATATATATGTGGACCACTGATTTCATCTTGGATGCTTGCAGGTGGTATAGTATCATGGTTTATAATCATGCCACTTATCAAAACTTTTGGAGGAGACACTGTTCTTTATCCAGCAGATGCACCAATTTCGGAGCTTGGATACTGGGATTTGTGGGATAATTACATCAGATATGTAGGAGCAGGTGCTGTTGCTGCAGGAGGTATTTTCTCGCTGATTAAATCTCTGCCACTTATCTTTAAAACATTTGCAGAGAGTATGAAAAGCCTTAAAACTGGCGTTGACGGAATTACTCTAGATAGGACATCTAAGGACCTTGGATTCGGACCGGTTTTGGTGATGCTCGTTATTGCGGTTGTCGTGCTTGTAGGATATCCTGCGATACCGATTGACTTTGTAAGCGCTATACTCATCGTTGTATTTGGTTTCTTCTTCGCTACAGTATCATCTAGGATGGTAGGACTTGTAGGATCCTCAAACAACCCAGTTTCTGGTATGGCTATTGCAACACTACTTATTGCAACCTTGGTTCTTAAAGAAGTTGGAGAGACCGGTCCTAAGGGAATGGCTGCTGCCATCATGATTGGTACAGTAATTTGTATAATAGCAGCAATGGCTGGAGATATGTCCCAAGACCTCAAGACTGGGTACATAGTTGGAGCGACACCATACAAACAGCAGTGGGGTGAAGTTGTCGGCGTTCTATCATCAGGTCTTGCAATCGCAGGTATTTTGTACTTGCTAAATGAAGCTTGGGGATATGGTGGAAAAGAACTTCCTGCACCTCAGGCAACACTGATGAAGCTTGTAATAGAGGGCGTAATGGGATCAAACCTTCCTTGGGGAATGGTATTCACTGGAGTGTTCATTGCTGTTGTGCTTGAAATTCTTCAGATTCCTGTTCTACCAGTTGCGATCGGTGTGTATTTGCCTATTCACCTATCTACACCTCTCATGTGTGGTGGCCTTCTCAAATTATATCTTGAGAAGAAGGCACATAAGAGTGCAGAAGAAAAGGAACAGCAGATTACTTCTGGAATCCTATATTCATCTGGACTTATTGCAGGTGAAGGCTTGCTCGGCATCTTGTTAGCCATATTTGCGGTTATAAAAATAAATGATAAGAGTATCGGTGAGATGATTGATATTTCTGATGATCTAGCCTTAAGCCCACAGGCTGGGAATCTTATAGGTTTAGCATTCTTCGCAGTTTTGCTTGTAAGTATTTACCTTTATTCGATAAAGAAACATGATGTTAAGAAGAATGCGAAGCTAGACTAATAGTGCGGATATCATAGAGGAAATCATGGTATATTGAATTACTGAATTGTAGATATGAAAAAAAAGAAAAATGAGAACTATCTCGACAATATCCCCGTTATAAACGGGGATATTTGTTGGGAGGAAGATGATGATCATCTAATAGTAATTAAACAAGAAAATAAAGGCTTTTATAGCAAGATTGCTCAGAAGTTTTTCGACAGACCTAAGGTTTCAAACATACACCTTGACGAGTTTGGTAGTTTTGTTTGGAAACAGATTGACGGGGAAAAAGATATAGCAGAGATAGGAAAGAGCGTTTCGGAAGAATTCGGCAAGGATGCCGAACCTCTTTATGAGAGACTATCAGCCTACATGTTCAGATTGAGGGACGTAAAATACATAAGCTTTAGAAAGTGAAGCAAATAGCTATATAGAGTTGAGCAAATAAATACTCAGACATGCATCATAAAATAAAATTTTAAGGTAAACCAAATGACAGGACAGATAGGAACGATAATAGTAGGGATCATTCTCTTCGCTATAGCAACGGTCATATTATATGTAATTGGTATGAAAAAGAAGATGAATGAAGATAAGAGGCTTTTTGCGATGCTCTTAAACAACGGAGCTTACAGAGTTGTTAAATATTTAAAAACACATGGAAGTATAACTCTAAAAGGCATAGGCTACGTCATCAAAGACATTTCAGCAAAGGAGTTCGGCTCCTCAAAGAAGGCTGTAATCAAAGACGGTAGGGCATTTCAAGATTCGCTTCTCGACTATATGCTGAAGGAAGAATATATTGTAGGTGCTCCAGGCAACGAAAAAAAGAAACGATTAGACAAAGTCTATGTGTTACCGGAAATGAAGGATAAGAAGGAGGAGAAAGATGGGCGTATTAGCGAATTTAAAGCCTGAAAAGGTATTTAAGTATTTTGAGGAAATTTGTAGCATACCACATGGGTCATATGATACCAAGAGGATCAGTGATTATCTTAAAAAATTCGCAGAGGATAGAGATCTTACATGCTATCAAGATGATGACAATAATATTATTATCACAAAGGAAGCTACAAAGGGATACGAAAATTCAGATCCAATAATTCTTCAGGGTCACATGGACATGGTTTGTGAGAAAACTCCTGAATCAACCATTGACTTTAAGAAAGACGGACTCGATATATATGTTGATGGCGACTGGGTAAAAGCAAGGGGGACAACTCTTGGAGGCGACAATGGTATTGCTATTGCTATGAGCCTTGCAATACTTGACAGTGATGAGTATGGGCATCCAAAACTTGAGTTTATTGCAACTGTAGATGAGGAAGTAGGCCTTCTAGGCGCTGCATCAATTGACGTTTCTAAGCTCACAGCAAAGAAATTCATCAATATTGATTCAGAAGAAGAGGGAATTTTCACTGTTAGCTGCGCTGGTGGCGTAACTGTAGAAAACACTCTTCCAATCACCTACAAAGATGCTGATGGTATCAAGGCCCACTTAAAGGTTTCAGGACTTCTTGGCGGACATTCAGGAATTGAAATCAACAAGGAAAGAGCAAATGCAAACCTTCTACTTGGCAGAGCCCTAAATCTTATTTCAGATACATATGATATTCTGCTAATTGATGCTAATGGAGGCTCAAAGGATAATGCAATCACAAAACTTTCCGAAGCGAATATTTTGTTCCAAGGCGCAACAAAACAGCAGATTGACGAAGCGAAAGCGGCTATAGCTGAATTTTCAAAGACTGTGGCACATGAATTTAAGGTGACTGATCCCGATATTAAGATTGAGCTTGAAGTTGAAGATGCCTCATCTGTGAAAGTTAAGACCTTTGATGAAGACTCAACAAGGAGAGTTATAACTTATCTTGTATTAACACCTTACGGCGTTCAGCATATGTCAAAGGAAATTCATGGACTTGTTGAGACGAGTCTTAATATAGGAGTTCTCAAGACGGAAGAAAACAAGGTATCAACAATCTATGCTGTTAGAAGTTCGTCAGATAGCAGAAGAGATATGATGGTTGAAAAATTAAGGGTCTTAACAAAATATCTCGGAGGCAAGACGGAACTCTCCGGTGCATATCCTGGGTGGGAGTATATGGCTGATTCCAAACTCAGAGAGCAGGCTGTTGAAGTGTTTGAAAGAATATATGGACATAAACCTAAAATCGAGGCAATACATGCAGGACTTGAATGTGGGCTATTTGCTGGAAAAATTCCAGATCTTGACTGTATTTCTATCGGTCCTGATATGGCCGGCGTTCACACTCCAGATGAGAGACTTTCAATATCTTCGACTGAGAGAACATTTAACTTACTTGTTGAAATCTTGAAAGCAAGTAAATAGAAATTATAGATTTTAATAGTTTTGCTTATAAAATTTGCTGCAAGAAACTATATCAGTTCTAAAATTTTAAATACTTGTCAAGATAACGAATTGATAGTATAATGTCTATTGTCATCTGCGTAACCACGTGCGATACAATATTTCATGTAAGGTAGGAGGTGAATTGGAATATGGCACAGGTCATCGTTAGAGAAAATGAAAGCTTGGAAAGTGCACTTAAGAGGTTCAAGAGATCATGCGCTAGAGACGGCGTTATGAGCGAGCTTAGAAAGAGAGAGCACTACGAGAAGCCTAGCGTTAGACGCAAGAAGAAGTCTGAGGCTGCTAGAAAGAAAGCAAGGAAGTACTAAAATGGGACTTAAAGACAAGCTTATGGCTGACTTAAAGGAAGCCATGAAGGCACACGATAAGGTTAGAAAGGACACAATCAGCTTCGCAAGAGCTGCAATCAAGCAGCACGAGGTCGATAATAGAGTTGAACTTTCTGACGAAGAGATTATCCCTATACTTGCAAAGCAGGTAAAGATGAGGAAGGACGCTCTAGCTGATTTTGAAAAAGCTGGACGTGCCGATTTAGTTGAAGCTTATAATGAGGAAATAAAGATTCTGGAAAGTTATCTGCCTGAACAGATGTCCCTAGAGGAGATTAAAAAGGTAGTTGCTGATGCAGCGGAAAGCCTAGGTATAGAAGGTGGAAAGCAGAATATGGGTAAACTCATGGGTGCTGTCATGGGCAAGCTGAAGGGCAAGGCTGATGGCAATGCAGTGAGGGAAGCCGTTACTGAATATTTAAGCTAAGATTAAACGAACTTTAAACAAAATAGTTCTAAAAAACGTCATGTTCATATGAACATGACGTTTTTGGTTGCAAATACGAAGCAGTATGTAAAGCTATTTTCCAGCTTTCTCAGCCCAAATTTCCTCAGCTCTTGGTCTCCACTCTTCGGAGTAGCTAGAGCATTTTGCACATAGATTATCAACTGATTCTTCAGAAATAAGATCTGTTGAATGTGCACCTGTCGCATGTACTATATCCCTTAACTTCTCAGGATTTTCAAGCATAGGGCAAGGCATCAGGTGATTGCAGTTAAATGGCTGTCCTTCTTTATAAGCCGTAAACAAAGGTGAAGTCAGACATTCAATCAGGGTTTTTTCCCTAATATTAGAATCAGAATAGTGTATAAACACGCAAGGCTCAACGTCACCGTTTGGATTAATATGGAAATAATCTCGTCCGCCGGCGATACATCCGCCTATATATTCCCCATCATTTTGGAAATCGATAAGGAAAATTGATTTTCTGTTTCTGACATCCCTAATTTTTCTGTAAACCGTTTCCCTCTGGTCGGGATTCAGAAGTAATTCTGGAACGGCATCGTTACCAATTGGCATATAGTGGAAGAACCAGGCAAATTTTGCTCCAAAAGAGATGAGTCTGTCAAAATACTCATCGTCGGTAATCGATTCATAATTTGCCGAAGTGTAACATGTTGATGCCCCGAACGGAACTTTGTATCTGCGGAGTATCTCCATTGCATGTACAACTTTGTCATAGGTTCCATCACCACGTCTTGAGTCAGTAGCTTCTTTGTCGCCCTCGATACTTATTGCAGGAACAAAGTTTTTAACCTCGCGAATCTGTTTTGCGAACTCTTCATCTATCAGAGTTGCATTTGTAAAGGCTAAGAATACACAGTCATTATGTTTCTTACATAATTCTATAATGTCATTCTTCCTGACAAGAGGTTCGCCACCGGTATAGATGTACATAAATATACCGATTTCTTTACCCTGAGTAATAATACTGTCTATTTCGTCAAAAGACAGATTCAACTTATTACCATATTCACTAGCCCAGCATCCTGTACAACTTAGGTTACAAGCGCTTGTCGGATCAAGAAGTATTGCCCACGGCACATTACAGTCGTACTTACTCTTAACCTCTTCCTTTAAACTTCTGCTTAAAACAACAGAATTCAGGACTGCATTTTTGAACAGTGTCTTGATAATTTCACTGTCGACATCCTGATAAATAGAATCCACAAGTTTTCTCCAGTTATCATTTTCGCCATCGAGCCCTTCACGAACATTTTTAATCTGTTTTGAAAGAGCATGGTTTAAATCAAACTTCTCAACCATATTGAGAAGTTTCGGCAAGTTCTCATGGGGATCCTTATCAAGATAATTCAGAGCTTGATCAACCATAGCGATCGTTACTCGGTCTTTGATAGACATAATCCACCTCCATATAAACTTTATGCACCGATCCTAATCTAAATATAGAATAGAATCTCATTGTTGTGAATATTGTAACACCAAAAATATATCTAATCAACCCATTGATCAATTTATAGCATAAAAGTAATTAGTAGTATCGAAGCAGGCAATCCATTCGCTTAAGATTCGCAAAGTAAATGCGAGAATCAAAATATGGATAATGAAATTTAGATGTGATATAATAATCGGGTAATTGCACATATTTTTGTGCAATACAAAGTAAAGAGTGAAAAGACAGGGTGAAGATATGGATACACTAGTTGTAGCTTCAAGCAACAAGCACAAAATAGAAGAAATTTCAAAGGTAACGAAGAAGTTTGGCATTGATGTGATATCAAGGGATGAGGCTGGAATTCCTAAAGATATTGAAATTGAAGAAAACGGTTCTACGTTTGAAGAAAATTCATATATTAAAGCTAAATCAATTATGGACATCTGTGGCAAGGCTACCATAGCAGATGACTCGGGACTAATGGTTGAAGCCCTAGGAGGTGCTCCGGGAGTATATTCGGCTAGATTTGCTGGTGAAGATCAAAATGACGAGAGAAACAATGAAAAATTGAAGGACCTTCTTAGGGACGTACCTTACAAAGATCGACGAGCAAAGTTTATTTCAGTTATAACAGTTCTCTTTCCTGATGGAAGAAAAATTGTTGCTCGAGGGGAGTGCCCTGGACATATAATTGAAGAAGAGAGGGGAAATAATGGGTTTGGATATGACCCGTTATTTGTTCCGGAAGGTTATGGAAGTACGTTCGGTATGCTTAGCCCTGAAGTGAAAAATGAGATAAGCCATAGAGCATTAGCTCTAAAAAGTCTAGCCAAAGAATTGGAAAAAATAGCGCCATAGAATATGAGGAGAAATGAGCAAATTAGGATATGAAGAGAAATGTATTGATTCTAATTAAACGTTTTTTTGATATTGGTAAGCGTGCATTTTCCATGATGAGTTCACCATACTACCAGGGCTTTCCGGCGCAGATGGCATTTTATATGTTGCTGTCCTTTGTTCCAATAGTGATTGTGTTATCGCAGGTCTTAGGCGTCTTTGACATTTCAGTACGATATCTTTATAGTATCATGGAAAGATATGTTTCCGGTGATCTGAGCAATACAATGGAATCTCTTTTTAGTTACAAACCTTCAGGGGCAAACAATATCATACTAACAGCTACTGCGGCTTGGGCTGCATCTAAGGTTATGATTCCAATGCATAGATTGTCAAACTACACATATACCGAGGGTGAGTATACAAGTAGAGGCTTAGTCAAGGAAAGAGTGAAATCCATAGTTATGGTTATCATCCTGGTAGCCACCCTTGTATTCACGCTCGTTGTACTGGTTTACGGTAAGATGCTCATGAGGCTGACAATCGGAGCTGTTTCAGACAATAGTGTCGTTGATGTTTTGTGGACATACCTTAGATGGCCAATAAATATTTTGTTGTACTTCATGATAGTATCAATCAATTATTATATAATGCCATCAGAAAAAATTAAATTTGTTGATATTATTCCGGGCAGCCTGTTTTGCTCTATAGGTATGATGATTGCTACTATTGGATTTTCTATTTACGCGAGTCAGATAGCTAATTACGACATAATTTATGGATCATTGTCATCAATTGTAGCGATGATGTTTTGGCTATTCTTGCTTGCACAGATATTTTGTCTGGGTGTTGTATTTAACAAAGCCTGGGTTGACTCAAGGGATGAATTTAAAGCCGAATTTTTAAAATAGGGAGTATATTATGAAAAAATCAATTGCAATTATATTTGGCGGTTGTTCAAGCGAATATCCCGTTTCATTGCATTCTAGCTATTCAGTTATTAAAAATCTTGATGATGATAAGTACGAAAAGCATCTTATAGGAATTACTGAGGATGGGTGCTGGTATTATTTTGATGATGATATCGACAAAATAAATGACGATACGTGGCAAAATGGAAATGTTAAAAAGGCATTTATATCACCTGACAGAAATGATAGAGGGCTATGGATAGTAGATGAAAACAAATTTATACACCTCGATGCAGTGTTTCCTGTTCTGCATGGTAAAAACGGGGAGGATGGTTCAATTCAAGGTCTCCTGCAGTTAGCGGGAATACCAATTGTTGGCTGTAGCATGGAAGCATCGGTTCTCTGCATGGACAAATATATAGCTCATAGAATTGCAAATGATGTTGGTGTCAAAACACCGAAAAATATAATGATTCATGAGTGGGATAATCTGCTGGAGATGGAGGACGACATTCTAAAACTGGGACTTCCACTGTTCGTAAAACCAATCAAGGCAGGGTCTTCACTTGGCATGACTAAAGTTCATAAAGAGAAGGATCTGATTCCTGCCATAAATGAAGCTTTTAAGTTTGACAATCAAGTAATCTGCGAGGAGAATGTGGAAGGGTTCGAGGTCGGTTGTGCTGTAATAGGTAACGATCAACTTTCTGTAAGCCCTGTTGATGAGATAGAGTTATTTGTGGATTGGTTTGATTACGGTGAAAAATATAGCCAGCTCAAGTCGAAAATTCACCTTCCTGCTAGAATTGAGGATGGACTTGCAAGAGAAGTACAAAATACCGCTCTAAAGGTGTATCGAGCACTTTGCTGTGAAGGGTATGCCAGGGTTGATATATTCATAAGAAATTTGAAACAAAGCAGCGGAACGGTAGGTAATGGAAACAATCAAAATTTAAATTACGAGATACTATTCAACGAAATAAATACGATTCCAGGCTTAACGGATGTAAGCAGGTTCCCTAAGATGGCAGAAGCTATGGGGATAGAGTATTCTAATCTTTTGGATAAATTGATCGAACTAGCAAAATAATAGAAAGAAGAAGACCAGCTATGAAAAGTCAAGGTAAATTTCATGAGAAACTAGAATAGTTGATTCAGGTAAAAATACGCAACCTAAAAAGACCTCCAAAAGGAAGCCTCAAAAGATATGAATGTGAAATTTAGTTCAAATTAAATTTCACATTGTCCGTGAGCATCTTGTATATGACACGAACAAGCTTGCCTGCACAATGTCCAAGGGCATTGTAATGACCACGACCTTCAGCTCTTTTGGAATCATAATATTCCTTAAAAGTTACGTTGTTCCTTACAACGTTATGGGCGGCGTTCATGAGCGCATATCTAAGCGCACTGGAACCGCGTTTTGACATCCGGGTTTTCTTAGCAGAAAAGTTTCCAGACTGGTAAACGGATGGATCCAGACCTGCAAATGCAAGCAGTTTACGAGGCTTTGAAAAACGGTTGATGTCACCTATTTCACCCAGTATCATACCGCCATTAATCGGACCGATGCCGGGTATGGACAAGATGACTGAATCCAAAGATTCGACGATATCTTTAATTTCGTTTTCAACCGTATCGATTTGGCTATCCAGAAGCTTGATTTGTGCGATAGATTGAGTTATCTGAATGGATAGAGATTTGTCGGGATTACCGACAGACTTCTGTGCCAGAACTCTTAATTCTAAGGCCATTTCCTTCTTAAAACGTCCTTGGGAGTTAGACGTAAGAAGGTTCTTGAGATGAGTCAGATGCATGGAAGCAATCTCAGAAGCAGAAGGTGCTTCTTTTAGGATAGCGTATACAGCCTTTTGATGAAGTCCAGACTTGAAAAAATACTGGAGCTCAGGAAACGTCTGATCCACATAGGATGTAAGCTGGATTTTAGTGCGTGTACGATGCTTAACTAGCTTCAGACGGAATCTACCAAGGTTTTTAAGTTGCATGAGAGCAATATCATAGAGCGTGAAAAACCTTGGATTTTTCATCAAAGCAACGGCTTTAGCAATTACCAGAGTATCAACCTTGTCTGTTTTGGTTTTGCGGATCTTGTTTTTACGCAGAGAGGATGTCTGTATTGGATTAAGCACACAGATATTAAAACCCTTAGTGACAAGGAAAGAAACTAGGTTGTTGCCGTAGTGAGCAGTCGATTCAAGACCAATGATGATGCTGTTCTTCTCAAAGGAATTGAGTTTTGAAAGTAGCATATAGAAGCCATCATTGTCATTCAAGAATTCGAATGGCTCGATGAGTACCACGCCATCGGAATCGATGGCAGAGGCAAAGTGATTGAGTTTGGCGATATCAATGCCAACATAGATCATTGAAAGCGCCTCCTTTCATAGAGATTTGATACTGTCAGGTCCACCTTACGATTATCCT